>JANYBE010000419.1 GCA_025360945.1 Rhizobacter sp.
GTGGAACGGCCATAACGCCGCGCGTTCTCGAACAGGTTTTGCAGCACGCGGCCGAGTTCGATGTCGTCGGCCATGACCTTGGTGTCGATCGCCACGCGCGAGGTGATGCGGATCTGGCTTGTGTCGCGGAAGGCCGCCATCTCGCGGTCCACCAGGCTCGACAGATGCACCGGCACGAGCCGCACGTCGCCGGGGCGCGCGTAGTCCATGAACTTGTCGATGATGGCGTCGAGCTGGTCGATGTCGAGCGCCATGTTGCGTTTGGCTTCTTCGTCTTCGACGCTCATCTCGGCCTCCAGACGCAAACGGGCCAAGGGGGTGCGCAGGTCGTGCGAGATGCCGGCGAGCATCACCGCGCGGTCCTGCTCCACCTTGGCGAGCTCGCGTGCCATGCGGTTGAAGCCCATGTTGACTTGGCGGATCTCGCTCGTCAGGGTGTTCTCGTCCAGGCGTGAATCGAATTCGCCCTCGCGGATGCGGCTGGCAGCGAAGCTCAGCTCCTTGAGCGGCTGGTTGATGAGGCGCGCGATTGCCGCCGAGCCGAGCACCGTGGCCAGCAGTGCGATGCTGACCCACAGCGTGATCGAGTTCCACGAGGTCGAACCTTCGCGGACCAGATCGGCCTGCAGCCAGTACGGATCCTTCTCGATCGAAAAACCGATCCACAGGCCCGACGCGCCGTTGACCGCGCCGGCGACGACCGTGTCCGGCCCGAGCTGTGAGCGCAGTTGGTCGGCGATGGTGCGCGAGATGCGGTCGCCGTCATACGGCTCCCACTTGTCGCCGGGCTCGCGCGGCTTGAGCTTGAGCGACTCCTGATTTGAGATGCCTTTGATGAGCGCGACGCGGTTGATTCCGTCGCTCGCAAGCAGCGCGGCGCGCGCCAGCTTCACGAGGCTGGCGATCTGCTGCGCCGCCTGGGTGGCGCGCGGCTCGAACTCAAGTGCGCGGAAGGTCTGCGTCCATGCGATCACGCCGCTGGCCAGCAGCAGCGCAATCAGGAAGAACGTGCGCCAGAAGAGGCTGAGCGCGACATGTTTCGGAGCCATCAATTGAGCAGCCTAACAGACGAAAAAACGGCTCCCGAAGGAGCCGCAGCCAGGCTGGATCAGGAGGTTCCGTCCGGCACGAACACGTAGCCAACGCCCCAGACGGTCTGGATGTAGCGGGGCTGTGCCGGGTCGGGTTCGATCATCTTGCGCAGGCGCGAGATCTGCACGTCCAGGCTGCGATCGAAAGGTTCGAACTCGCGGCCACGCGCGAGCTGCGCCAGTTTGTCGCGCGAGAGCGGTTGACGTGGATGCCGCACCAGTGCCTTGAGCATCGAGAACTCGCCGGTGGTCAGCGCGATTTGCTCGCCCTCCTTGCTCAGGCGGCGCAGCGCCAGATCGAACTCGAACGGGCCGAAGGTGACGGTCTGTGCCTCGAGTGACGGCGCGCCGGGCGCTTCGAGCGTCGGGCGGCGGCGCAGCACGGCGTGGATGCGGGCGAGCAGCTCGCGCGGATTGAAGGGCTTGGGCAGGTAGTCGTCGGCACCAACCTCGAGGCCGACGATGCGGTCCACGTCCTCAACCTTAGCGGTCAGCATGATGATGGGGGTCACGTCGTTCGCGGCGCGCAGCCGACGGCAGATCGACAGCCCGTCTTCGCCTGGCAGCATCAGGTCGAGCACGATCAGGTGCACGGTTTCGCGCGTGAGCAGGCGGTTCAGCGCCTTCGCGTCTTCGGCCAGCAGTACCTCGAAGCCTTCTTGCGTGAGGTAGCGACGCAGCAGGTCGCGGATGCGGGCATCGTCGTCGACGACGACGATTCGATCGGGGCGCGGATTGGGGACAGCGGACATTCGGAACTCCAAACATGTAACAAGCTCGATTTTGAACGCGTTTTTGCACTGTTTTTGCGTGCCCTGACCAGTTGTTACACCTGCGTTCGGCGCGCGCTTTCACCCGCTTTGCGGCACCCGCACGTATAAGTTGGCACTGGCGATTTATCCGGCACGTCGCTTCGGATGCCGAACCCCCTGAAGGAAAACAACCATGCTCATGCCGTCAATTCAGCAATCCGCCGCCGCGGCGTGCCTTGCGTGCGCCACCTCGTTCGCGGGCGCGGCCGATGCGCCTGCGGTGCAGGGCGTCGTGCGCCTGGCCAGCAGCGCCAGCGTCGAGGTCACGAAGGATCTGCTCAGCGTCGCGTTCGGCACCACGCGCGAAAGTGCGGACGCGGCGACGGTCCAGGCGCAGCTGAAGCAGGCGCTCGACGCGGCGCTGAACGAGGCCAAGAAGCTCGCCCGGCCCGGTCAGCTTGATGTGCAGACCGGCAACTTCTCGCTCGCGCCGCGCTATACCAACAAAGGCGTGATCAACGGCTGGCAGGGCAGTACCGAACTGATCGTCGAGGGCCGTGACATGCAGGCCATTGGCCAGCTCAGCGGGCGCATCACGACGCTGACGATCAACCGTGTCGGCTACAACCTGTCTCGCGAGCTGCGCGAAAAGTCTGAAGGCGAGATCTCGGCCCAGGCGATCGCCAGCTTCCGCGCCAGGGCGGCCGACTACGCGAAGCAATTCGGCTTCACCGGTTACCTGATCCGCGAGGTTGCGGTTAACAGCGCGAGCGAGCAGCCGATGCCGCGGCAAATGATGATGGACATGCGCGCAAAGTCGGTGCCCACGTCCGATGAGGCGTTGCCGGTCGAGCCGGGCAAGGGCACGGTCAGCGTCAATGTCAGCGGAACGGTGCAGCTGACGAAGTAGACATCACCCTTCGCTTACGATGGTCGGCCATCGCGATGAGAGCAACACTATGCCCGAGCCCCGCCTGAACCACGTGCAATGCATGGACGCCCGCGGCCTGCACCGCATGGCGTACTGGGAGTGGGGCGACGCCGCGAACCCGCGCGTGCTGGTGTGCGCACACGGCCTGTCGCGCCAGGGGCGTGACTTCGATGTGCTGGCCCGCGCGATGAGCGACACCTACCGCGTCGTATGCCCCGATGTGGTGGGCCGCGGCGAATCGGATGTGCTTGCCGACCCGAAG
>JANYBE010000218.1 GCA_025360945.1 Rhizobacter sp.
CGTAGCGGCTCAGCGAGTGCAGCAGGAAGAGCGCGTCATCACCCGAAGCACAGCCCACGTGCACGTGCTGGCCGAACACGGTGAACTGCTTGGCGAGATGACGCAGAGCATGATCGAGATCGCGACCGGCATCCAGACCGAGCACGCGCCGCTGCTCGCCGAGCTGCGCGGCATGCGCGACACGCTGACCGCAGCCTGCGACCGGCTCAACATCGGCATCGCTGGCGGCGGCACGCACCCGTTCCAGCGTTGGAGCGAGCAGCGCGTGTTCGACAAGCCGCGCTACCAGGAGATATCGCAGCTCTATGGCTACCTCGCCAAGCAGTTCACCGTGTTCGGCCAGCACGTGCACGTGGGCTGTGCTTCGGGTGATGACGCGCTCTTCCTGCTGCACTCGCTGAGCCGCTACGTGCCGCACTTCATCGCGCTGTCGGCCTCGTCGCCGTTCTTCCAGGGCGTGGACACGATGTTCGATTCTGCCCGGCTCAACTCGGTGTTCGCGTTCCCGCTCAGTGGCCGCGCGCCGTTTACGCTGAGCTGGGACGACTTCGCGAACAGCTACTTCACGAAGATGGAAGCGACCGGCGTGGTCAAGTCGATGAAGGACTTCTACTGGGACATTCGCCCCAAGCCAGAGTACGGCACGATCGAGCTGCGCGTGTGCGACACGCCGCTCACCGTCGAACGCGCCGCCGCGCTCGCGTGCTATCTGCAGGCGATCTGCCGGCACCTTCTCGAACGCGCGGAACCGCAGCCAACCGAGGACGACTACCTCGTCTACACGTTCAACCGCTTCCAGGCCTGTCGTTTCGGCCTGGACGGCACGATGGTCGACCCGCGCACGCGCGAAAGCCGCACGATCCGCGAAGACATTCTCGCCACGCTGCGCCATGTCGAGCCGCACGGCGCGGTGCTGCAAAGCCTGCCTGCACTCGAGGAGATCGAGCGCTGCGCCGCGCGCGACGGCAACCACGCGACGCACCTGCGCAAGGTGTTCGACGAGACGCGCAACGTGCAAAGCATGGTGCAAGAGAGCGCACGGGCGCTGCGCGCCGGCCCGCGCTGAATTGCCCTCAGCCAGCGAGCAGCGCCTTTAGGTAGTGCCCGGTGAAACTCGCCGCGTTGGCGGCTACGTCCTCCGGCGTGCCGGTCGCAACGACGGTGCCGCCGCCCGCGCCGCCCTCGGGCCCCATGTCGATGATCCAGTCGGCGGTCTTGATCACGTCGAGGTTGTGCTCGATCACGACGATGGTGTTGCCGGCGTCGCGCAACTGGTGCAGCACGCGCAGCAGCAGGTCGAAATCGGCAAAATGCAGGCCCGTGGTCGGCTCGTCCAGGATGTAGAGCGTGCGGCCGGTGTCGCGCTTGCTCAGCTCCAGCGCGAGCTTGACGCGCTGCGCCTCGCCGCCGCTGAGGGTCGTCGCGCTCTGGCCGAGTCGGATGTAGCCCAGGCCTACGTCGAGCAGCGTCTGCAGCTTGCGCGTGATGTTGGGCACGGCATTGAAGTAGCCGTGCGCGTCCTCGACCGTGAGGCCGAGCACCTCGGTAATGTTCTTGCCCTTGTAGAGCACTTCCAGCGTTTCGCGGTTGTAGCGTTTGCCGTTGCACACGTCGCAGGGCACGTACACGTCGGGCAGGAAGTGCATCTCGACCTTCAGCACGCCGTCGCCCTGGCAGGCCTCGCAGCGGCCACCGGCGACGTTGAAGCTGAAGCGGCCCGGGCCGTAGCCGCGTTCCTTCGCGGTGTTCATTTCGGCGAACAGCTCGCGGATCGGCGTGAACAGACCGGTGTAGGTCGCCGGGTTGCTGCGCGGCGTGCGCCCGATCGGGCTCTGGTCGACATTGATGACCTTGTCAAAGGTGTCCAGCCCCTCGATCGAATCGACCGGCTCGGGCTCGGCGTGGCTGTTGTAGAGCTTGCGCGCGACGGTCGCGTACAGCGTGTCGTTGACGAGCGTGCTCTTGCCCGATCCCGAGACGCCGGTCACGCAGGTCAGCACGCCGATTGGGATGTCGACGCTGACGTTCTTTAGGTTGTTGCCTCGCGCGCCCTCGATGCGCAGGATTTTTGGGCCCGCATTGGCGTTGGTGTGGCGCTTCGCCGGAACCGCGATGCGCAACGCGCGCGAGAGATAGCGGCCGGTCAGCGATTGGGCATTCGCAGCCACCTGCTGCGGGGTGCCCTGCGCCATTACGCGGCCGCCATGTACGCCGGCGCCCGGGCCCATGTCGATGACGTGGTCGGCAGCCATGATCGCGTCTTCGTCGTGCTCGACGACGAGCACGCTGTTGCCGATGTCGCGCAGATGCCGCAGCGTGCCAATCAGGCGCGCGTTGTCGCGCTGGTGCAGCCCGATGCTCGGCTCGTCGAGCACGTACATCACGCCGGTCAGGCCGGAGCCGATCTGCGACGCGAGGCGGATGCGCTGCGACTCGCCGCCCGACAGCGAGTCGGCGTTGCGGTCCAGGCTCAGATAGTTGAGGCCGACATCGTTCAGGAACTTGAGGCGCGAGCGGATCTCGCGCACCACCTTGTCGGCGATCTCCGCTTTCGCGCCCTGAAGCTTCAGCTGCTCGAAGTACGCGAGGCACTCGCGCAGTGTGAAGTGCTCGACGCGAAAGATCGGCTCGTGCGTCTGGCCCGCCACATCGACGAGGAACACATTGCGCGCCTCGCGCCGCAGCCGCGAGCCTTCGCAGTCGGGGCAGGGCTTGGCGCTCTGGTAGCGCATCAGGTCTTCGCGCACCGCGGCCGAATCGGTCTCGCGAAAGCGCCGCGACAGGTTCGGCAGAATGCCCTCGAACGGGTGCGAGCGCTTCAGCGTACGTTGCTTGCCGCGGGCGCTTTCGGCTTCGTAGACGAACTCGATGTCGGTCGTGCCGGAGCCATGCAGCAGCACCTTCTGTGCGAGGGTGGGCAGCTCTTCGAACGCGATGTCGATGTCGAAGCCGTAGTGCTTCGCTACGCTTTCGAGCAGCGAGAAGGTGTAGCCGTTGCGCCGGTCCCAGCCCTTCACCGCGCCGCTGGCGAGGCTCAGCGACGGGAACGCGACGACGCGATCCGCATCGAATACGGTCGTGTGGCCGAGGCCGTCGCACGTGGGGCACGCGCCGACCGGCGAGTTGAACGAAAACAGGCGCGGCTCGAGTTCGGCGAGTGAATAGCTGCACACGGGGCAGGCGAACTTGCTTGAGAACAGGTGCTCCTTGCCACCGTCCATCTCGAGCCCGATCGCGCGGCCTTCGGCGATGCGCAAGGCGGCCTCGAAGCTTTCGGCCAGACGCTGTTGCAGGCCCGGCTGCACCTTGATGCGGTCGATCACGACATCGATGTCGTGCTTCT
Organism: Rhizobacter sp.; assembly: GCA_025360945.1. Classification (GTDB taxonomy): domain Bacteria; phylum Pseudomonadota; class Gammaproteobacteria; order Burkholderiales; family Burkholderiaceae_C; genus LMDS01. Next base: position 3,344 of record JANYBE010000218.1, read on the forward strand.
CGGCCTTCTTCAGCTTCGGCACCTCGGTCGCTTCATACGCCGAGCCATCGACGCGAAAGCGCACGTAGCCCTGTGACTGCATGTCGGCGAACAGTTCGGTGAACTCGCCCTTGCGATCGCGCACGACAGGTGCGAGCACCATCAGCCGCGTGCCCTCTGGCAGCGCGAGCACTGCGTCAACCATCTGGCTCACGCTCTGGGCCTGCAGCGGCAGGTGGTGATCGGGGCAATACGGTGTTCCGGCTCGCGCGTACAGCAGGCGCAGGTAGTCGTGGATCTCGGTGACGGTACCGACCGTGGAGCGCGGGTTGTGCGAGGTGGCCTTCTGCTCGATGCTGATCGCCGGCGACAGGCCCTCGATCACATCCACATCGGGTTTGTCCATCAGCTGCAGGAACTGCCGCGCGTAGGCTGACAGGCTCTCGACATAGCGCCGCTGGCCCTCGGCGTACAGCGTGTCGAACGCGAGCGAACTCTTGCCCGATCCGCTCAGCCCGGTGATCACGACGAGCTGGTTGCGCGGGATGTCGAGATCGATGTTCTTCAGGTTGTGCGTGCGTGCCCCGCGAACGCGAATCGCGTTTGCGACTTCGGTCTTCGGCACATGGATGTGTGCGGCAGGAGAGGCGTCGGCAGGAGCGGGCATCGTGGGGTCGCGCAAAACCGAACATGATAACGACCGCCGGGGTCGCGGTGCGTGTCAGCGTACGTCGGCATGTCAGGGCGCAGCGGCGACCAGCGCCGCCTTGAGCGATGCCGCGGTGGCCGGCGCGAGCGGCGCCATCACCGGGGTGCCGTCCGCAGGCGTGAGCCAGACCGCGTCGTCGACCAGCGCGATCGTGGCGCGCAGCGCGCGGTCGCGCCACAGTTGCAGCACGCTGCCGTCCGCGGCGCTCGGTGCCGCGCTGCTGGCCGGACGCCAGCGCGCGACTCGGTCGAGTTGCGCGAGCCAGCGCTGCAGCGCTGGCGTCATCGCCTGCGTGCCGGCGCCGCGCTGCCAAGTCCAGTGCTCGGGCTGGTCGATCACAGGCGTCAGCGTGTCGTTGTCCTGCCGACGCAGTGACAGGGTGGTGGCGGGTGCCGCAGCCGTTGCTGCCTTGACCAGGGCCTGCGCCGGTGTCGTGGTGCTGCGCCGCTCTGCATCCTCTTGGTGCGCCTGCGCGACGGGCGGCTTCGCGGCGTCGGCGGCCATCGGGGCCGGTGCTGGTGCAGGCGTTGGGGCATGTTCAGGCGCTGCACCCGCGGGCGGCGGTACCGCATCGACCGCGCGCTCGCGCAGCCCGCCGGTGGCGGCGGGTGCGTGGCTCGCGACAGCACGTTCGCGTTTGGCTGCGGGAGGTGGCGCCGCGGCGTTACGGAGTGAGGCCTCTGGGGCCACGCGTGCAACAGTCTTCGTTTCGTCTTGCGCGGATGGTGGTGCCGCGGGCGATGATGGCAGTGGCGTAAACGTGCTCGGCGCCGTTGCGGCAGGCGCTTGAGGTCGCGGCAGCGATGCATCCAGCGGCGGGTCCCGCCACATCACGCCGACCAGCGTGGCCACCGTCAGCGTCGCGAAGCCGGCCGCGACCGGCGGCCGAGCCAGCCACGACCACAGTTGCAGCAACGGATTTGCGCGCGCCGGCGCGGCTGCAGGCGACTTCAGCGCATTGCGCGCCTGACTCAGGATCGCCTCGCTGAGATCGGCCGGCGGCGCGGCGTGGGCATCAGGCGCGTGGAGAAGCGCTTGGCTCAGCCACGCGTCGCGCGCTGGTTCGTCGTGCGGCGTCACCGCGAGGCTCCATCGGTCAATGGCGCGAGGTGCGCGCCCATGCACGTGCGTAGCTTGCTCATCGCGTAACGCAGCCGCGTCTTTGCGGTCTCAAAGCCGACCTCGAGCGCGCTTGCGACCTCGTCGAGCGCAAGGCCGTCGTCGTGGTGCAGCAGAAACGCGCTGCGCTGCGGCAGCGGCAACTGCTCCAAGCATGCCAGCAGCCTTTCGCCCGCGCGGCGCCAGAACGCCAGCTCTTCGGTATGCGACGCCGCGCCGCTCGGTGCAGGCCACTGCTGCCACGCAGTGGCGTCGGGTTCCCACGGCGCTTCGCCGTCGTCGGCGTGCGCGTCGAGCGAGACCTCACGGCCGCTGCGTCTGAGCATGTCGATCACGCGGTGATGGGCCAGCGTGTACAGCCAGGTGCGAAACGTCGCACCCTGTGGCTCCCAGCGCGCACGCGACTGCACGACACGCAGCCAGGTGTCCTGAAACACTTCGTCGGTCTGCGCGTTGAGCGCGCTGCCGAGCAGGCGCCGCACAAACCGATACAGACCGGCCTGATGGCGCGCGTAGAGCTGCTCGAACGCGCGCGCATCGCCGCGCGCATAGGCGGCCATCAGCGCGTCGTCGGTGGGAACTGCGATGGGTGTGAGCACGGGCCGAAGTCTGCCTCATGTCGGGTTGATACGGTCGACTGTGGCGCACGGGGTGACTCGTCATCTGTTCTAGGGAGTGACTGTGCTTCCCAAGCCGGGAGCGTCGCCCTAATATCAAACGGTCCGCATTCGTCGAACCTTGGGGGTTCCCGTGACGAGAACGACAAGATGCAAGGCCCTCGTGATCCGCCGCCTGGTCGCCGCCATCGGCGCTGCCGGTTTGTTCGGCGCGGCCGTGCAGGCGCAGGCCCATGTCGAGCGCGATCGGTTCGAGCTCGACGCGCGTGTCGAGGCGATGCGCGATGCGATGGCGCACGCCACGGAGGACACCCCGATCGACGGCCAGCATGCCCAGTGGTTCAACTGGGGCAACTGGAACAACTGGAACAATTGGCCCAACTGGGGCAATTGGGTCAACTGGTTGAACCAACGTTGATGCGCGGCACGGCATCACATGACAGTCGAGGCATTGGTTCGATGGCTCCCGAGACGATCCGCTCCGGCTGAGTCG
>JANYBE010000240.1 GCA_025360945.1 Rhizobacter sp.
GCCGGTTATGCCACCTACCGTGCCCATGGCGGCTATGCCTTGGCTGCGGCACTGGTCAATGGCGAACACGATGCCGAGAGCGTCATTCATGCCATGGAAGACTCGGGCCTGCGCGGCCTGGGGGGCGCGGGCTTCCCGGCCGGGCGCAAGTGGCGCATCGTGCGCGACCAGCCAGCGCCACGCCTGATGGCGGTCAATATCGACGAGGGCGAACCCGGCACGTTCAAGGACCGTACCTACCTCGAACGCGACCCGCACCGCTTTCTAGAAGGCCTGGTGATCGCCGCCAGCGTCGTCGGCATCGACGCCTGCTACATCTATCTTCGCGACGAGTACCACGGCTGCCGTGAACTGCTTGGCGCCGAGCTTGTCAGGTTGCAAGCCGCAGCACCATTCAAGCTGCCGCACATCGAGCTGCGGCGCGGCGCGGGCGCATACATCTGCGGCGAAGAGTCGGCCATGATCCAGAGCATCGAAGGCCAGCGCGGCGAGCCGCGACTGCGCCCACCGTACATCGCGGAGGTCGGCCTGTTCGGTCGGCCCACGCTCGAACACAATTTCGAGACCCTGTACTGGGTGCGCGACATCGTGCAGCGCGGCGCAGCGTGGTTCGCTGGCTTCGGCCGTCACGGCCGCAAGGGATTGCGCAGCTTCTCGGTCAGCGGGCGCGTGCGCGAGCCCGGCGTCAAGCTCGCGCCGGCCGGCATCACCGTGAGTGAGCTGATCGCCGAATACTGCGGCGGCATGCGCGATGGCCACCAGTTCTACGCCTACCTGCCCGGCGGCGCGTCGGGCGGCATCCTGCCAGCGAGCATGGGCGACATCCCGCTCGACTTTGACACCTTGCAGCCGCACGGCTGCTTCATCGGCTCTGCCGCAGTGATCGTGCTGAGCCAGCACGACCGCGCGCGCGACGCCGCGCTCAATATGCTGCGCTTCTTCGCGCACGAGAGCTGCGGCCAGTGCACGCCGTGTCGCGTTGGCACCGACAAGGCGGCGCGCCTGATGCAAGCGCCGGTCTGGGACCAGGCCACGTTGAACGACCTCGGCGACGTGATGGTGGACGCCTCCATCTGTGGCCTCGGGCAGGCCGCACCGAACCCGATACGCTGCGTGCAAAAGCACTTCCCCCACGAGATCGGAGGTACGCGATGAACGCACCCATCCGGCTCGCCCAATTGCAGGCGGCCACGGTCGAGATCCAGCTCGACGGCCACACCGTCACTGCCTTCGAAGGCGAGACGCTGCTGACGACCGCGACGCGCGAGGGCATTGCGATCCCGACCCTGTGCTTCAAGGACGGCTACCGTCCTGATGGCAACTGCCGCGCCTGCGTCGTCGAGATCGCGGGCGAGCGCACGCTGGCGCCGAGTTGCTGCCGCGTCGTTGCACCGAAGATGGACGTGAAGACGGGCAGCGAGCGCGCGCGCAAGAGCCAGAACATGGTGCTCGAGATGCTGCTCGCCGACCTGCCCGAGCAGGGCTTCAAATGGGTCGATGACCAAGGTGCGCTGCCGCACGGCGAGCTAAGCGCATGGGCGCAGCGCCAGGGCGTGACGGTGCGCCCCGAGCTGCGTGCGCTGCAACGCGAGCGGGTCGCGCCCGACCTGTCGCACCCCGCGATGGCGGTGAACCTCGATGCCTGCATCCAGTGCACGCGCTGCGTGCGCGCCTGCCGCGAAGAGCAGGTCAATGACGTGATCGGCTATGCCTCGCGGGGGGCACACAGCCAGATCGTGTTCGACCTCGGCGATGCGATGGGCGACAGCACCTGCGTCGCGTGCGGCGAATGCGTGCAGGCCTGCCCGACCGGGGCATTGATGCCCAAGACCTCGCTCGGCTCGCAGCTTGTCGACAAGAAGGTCGACTCGGTCTGTCCATTCTGCGGCGTCGGTTGCCTGCTGACCTACAACGTCAAGGACAACAAAATTGTGAGTGTCGATGGCCGCGACGGCCCGGCCAACCACAGCCGCTTGTGCGTTAAAGGGCGTTTTGGTTTTGATTACGCCAGCAACCCGCAGCGCCTAACTGTGCCGCTGATTCGCAAAGCTGGCGTGGCCAAAGACCCGGAGGCGCTGAACACGCTGAACCGCCATACGGCGGATTGGTCAGAGGTTTTCCGCGAAGCGACTTGGGAAGAGGCGCTGTCGTACACCTCGGGCTCGCTCAAAGGCCTGCGTGACACGCATGGCAAAAAAACGCTGGCGGGTTTTGGCTCGGCCAAGGGTAGCAACGAAGAGGCTTACCTCTTTCAAAAACTGGTGCGCACCGGCTTTGGCTCCAACAACGTGGACCACTGCACACGCCTGTGCCATGCCTCCAGCGTGGCGGCCTTGCTCGAAGGTGTGGGCTCTGGCGCGGTGAGCAACCAGGTCAG
>JANYBE010000248.1 GCA_025360945.1 Rhizobacter sp.
AGCGTGACGCCGGGCAACTGCAGGTTGACGAGGTCGCGCAGCCGGTCGGCCGGTCCGAGCTTGGACTGCGACGGGAAGTGCTGGCGCAACTGTTCCGACGGTAGCTGCGCGTTCACTGCCAGCACGAAGGTGGCGTTGCGCGCGAGTTCGGCATCGGGGAACACGCCGGTGCGCACGCCGCGACCGCGGTCGGTGAGCTCGATCTGCACGGCATTTTGCTCCAGCACTACCGACAGCATGCGACGCAGCGCTTCGACCACCGGCGCGAAGGTCGCGTTCAGATCGGCGTGTCGATACAGCGGGAACTCGGGCGGGTGGCGCAATTCGCTCACGAATGTGGAAAGGTCGCCGGCAAGTTGCAGGCACGCCAGATGGAACTCGCCCGGGTGCACGTGCGGCCCGCCGGCGTGCTGGCGGAACACCGGCTCGGCGCGGTTTAGCGATTGCAGCATCAGGAAGTCGGCCATTTCGGATATCCCGTGGCCGAGTTGCCCCATTCGCGACGCGAGCAGCCGCGCGCGCTGCTGGATTAGCCCATGCAGCAGCGAGGCCGTAGCCGAGAGCTGCGCCGTGGCTTCGATGCGGGTCTGTGGGGCGATGTAGCCACGGTCGAGCACGACTTGGTTGTCGGCGCGGCGCTCGACGATGCGCGCGATGCCGAGCAGCGCATAGGCATCGGTTGCGTCGCGTGCGCGGATCAGGCCCAGGTTGAGCGCACCGGTCTGGATCGGCTCGGGCTCGTCGCTGGCGTTGGTGTGGTCGCGCAGCTCTTCGTTGACGGCGCGAAAGCGGCACAGCTCACGCGACGCCGCCGAGTCAGCGTCGCCGAAATCGATCTCAGTCACGTCGGTGCGCGCCACCGGCGCGGCGAGGTAGACGATTTCGCCCTTCATGTCTGACGGGAGCTCCATGGGCACGGGCGCGGCGTCGAGCGTCGGGATCGTGAACGGTGTGCCGTCGGGCAGCACACCGCTGGCGCGCAGGATGCCGACGCGGCCGAGCGCGAGCAGGCCTTCGTCGAGCACGAGCTCCGAGAAGCCCCAGGCGTGGGGCCCGGTGGCCCGCACGCGCAGATCGACGAGGTGCTCGACATGCCGCGCTTCCTGCTGGAAGTGGTGTGGCTGCAGGAACATGCCCTGCGACCAGATGACCTTGCTGCGCCAACTCATCGGTGCGGCCTGCCGCTATTTCGCGAGAACGGCGCTGATCGACAACTCCTCGGCGCTGATCACAATGCGTTGCTTCTGACCGGGTTGGATCGCAAGCACGCTGCGCCACTTGGCATGGTCAAGGTCGCGGTAGGCCGCAAACACGCCGACGAAACGCGTGTCGGGTGACGTCATCTTGTTGATCGGGCGCGAATCGCCGGGGTTCAGGATCACTTCTTCGCGCCCGACCATCTCGGTGCCGAGCTCGGTCTGGTCGCGTTGATAGAGCGAAACGAAGTCGGCGTTGTTAAAGGCCGTGACCGCCTTCAATTCGTAGATGCGCACGAGCAGAGGTGACGGCCGCTTGCTGACGCTCGGATTGACGTTTGTTGCGGCTTGCAACACGCCACTGACTTCGGTCGGCGGTGGTGGCTTGGGCGCGCCGCAACCCACGACAATCAATGCCATGAGAGCGCACGTCGCGGGCCAGACACTTCGCATTCCGACGGTCATGATCGCTGCTCTCCTGTGTCGCAAGAATAGCCAGGGTCGCTCTGTTCCCGGCGTGACTTAGGTAACTCCAGCGGGCCGACCGCGGCCTACACTGCATCGCCCACACATTCGCTAGGAGACGCCGTGAAGTCCTGCCCCTGGCCTATCGCGATTGGAGCCGTGCTGGTCCTCGCTGCCGGGCGCCTGGGTGCCCAGGACGCCACGCCGTTTGCTGCCTGCATAGAGAGCCTGCGGCGCGAACTGCCGCAGCACCCGCAGGTGCGCGCCGAGACCTTCGACACATACACCCGCGACGCGCAGGACATCCGCGCTGCGATTCGCGCCGCCACCGAAAGCCAGCCCGAGTTCACGCTGCCGGTCTGGGACTACATCGCGCGGCTGGTCGACACCCGGCGCATCGCCGAAGGCAAGGATGTGCTCTCGGAGCAAGCCGACCGCCTGATCGCGATCGTGGCGCGGCGCGGCGTCGATGCCGAGACGGCCGTGGCGGTTTTCGGCGTCGAGACCGACTACGGCAAGGTTAGCGGCCGCCATCGAGTGATCGACGCGACGCTGAGTCGCGCCTGTCTCAATCTGACGAGCAAGGAGCGCAAGCACCATTTCTTCGCAGCTCTGTGGCTGTTGCAGCAGGGGTTGGTGCAGCCCGATACGTTTCGCGGGTCGTGGGCTGGTGCGTTCGGGCTGACCCAGTTCATGCCCGGAACTTTCGTGGCCTACATGGATAGCGCCGATGCATCCGGCGTCGTCGACATCATAGGCAGTGCGGCCGACGCGCTGGCGACGACCGCGAACTTCGTCTCGGGCTCTGGTTGGGTGGGTGGCCTGCGCTGGGGCGCCGAGGTTGTGCGACCGAAGAGTGCTCTGCGCGATTGGGTCTCTTCGGAGCGAGACCACAGCTGCCTGGCCGCGGCTGCGTCAGACCAAGGCGGAAAGTGCCGCAGCGTCGATCAATGGGCCGCGCTCGGCGTCATCACCCTACCCCCGGGGCTGCCAGCCGGCACGCGCGCCGCTTTACTCGCGCCCGCCGGCGACCAGGGGCCGGCGTGGCTGGTCACGCGCAACTATCAGGCGATCTGGCAGTACAACCGCGCCGATGCATACGCGCTCGCCATTGGCTTGTTGTCGGATGCCTTGCGTGGCGACCCGCCGATGCGCACGCCATGGCCCACCGACGATCTGGGACTTGGGCGTGACGAGATGCGGGCCTTGCAGACCGAGCTGATCCGGCGCGGCCACGTCGACCTGGTGGCCGACGGGTTGGAGGGGCCGATCACGCGTGATGCGATACGCGCCGAGGAGCGGCTGTTGGGCTGGCCCGAGACAGGTCGAGCCGGCGCTCGCATCGCGCGTGCATTGACCGACCCGCAACCCCCCGATAGGCGCGACGTGGAGCAGACTCCGATCCCCGCGAACGAAAGCGACCACGACACCTCTGGAGACTCGCGATGAGCCGAGCGTCCACCGCACGAAGGACGGTCTGACGAAGGGCGCTCAGCATTGAGCAGCGTGGCCGGCCCGTCTCGCAGCGCGTTGACCGCTGCAAGTCGAAGCGGCGACGGCTCGAAATCCCCGTCAGTGCGTCGTCGAACCACAACCGCAGTGGCCAACTTCCACGGCCTCAGCGTCCCACCCCAGGATGCTGCTCGCGTGTGCAAGCACAGACAGAGCAGAGGCCTCGCCGGCCATGTCGCCCTCGAGCTGAAACAACTGCACGGCGCGCCGGGCGGCCTCGATGGCACGGCGAAACCTGCCCAGTAAGCGGTCGTACTGCCCCAGGGCCGTCAGCGCGGCGCCCTGCATGGCGCGGTTTTCCCGGCTCTTCGGCCGCCTTCAGCACCGAGGCCGCGAGGCTTCTTTCAGATTCGACCAGACCGAGTTCGAGTTGCTGTCGGCCAGATCGAGCAGCTCGAGCATTTCGCCCACGGTCTTGCGGGTTTCCATACAGCGATTCTCGGTGCATTGCCCCGGGCCATGCAGGCCCGCGTTGGAGCACCGATGAGGTGAAGCAGCACGGCGGACGCGAACCATCCGCGGCAATGCGTTGACGCGGCGGATCCAGGAAATCCCCAGTCCGACCGCGCAATAGAGTATCTGTAGTCGAGAGTCGGATACCGCATCCGGCAACTAAATACGCCTATCTTCTGGCTGCCGATGCGTCCAGCGCATCGCAATACTTCGAACAACCAGGAGACAAGCCCATGAGACCCAACCCCGCATTCGCCCTCGTGCTCGGCGTCGTCGCCGCGGCTTCAGCGCAAGCCACCGACCTCGTCATCGCAACCGTGAACAACGGCCACATGGTCGAGATGCAAAAGCACAGCAAGGACTTCGAAGCGGCCAATCCCGGCATCACGCTGAAGTGGGTCACGCTCGAAGAGGGCGTGCTGCGCCAGCGCGTCACGACGGACATCTCGACCAAGGGCGGTCAGTTCGACGTGATGACGATCGGCCTGTACGAAGCGCCGATCTGGAGCAAGAAGGGCTGGCTGATTGAGATCAAGACCGACGCCGCCTATGACGTCGACGACTTGCTGCCCGCCATTCGCAGCGGCCTGTCGCAAGGCGGCAAGCTCTACGCCGCGCCGTTCTACGGAGAGAGCTCGATGACGATGTACCGCGAAGACCTCGTCAAGGCCAAGGGCCTGACGATGCCGCCGAACCCGACGTGGACGCAGATGGCCGACATCGTCAGCAAGATCCACGATCCGGCCAAGGGCGTGTACGGCCTGTGCTTGCGCGGCAAGCCCGGCTGGGGCGACAACATGGCGTTCCTGACGACGATGGTCAACACCTACGGCGGCCAGTGGTTCGACATGAGCTGGAAGCCGCGGATCGACACCAAGCCTTGGCACGACGCGATCGGCCAGTACGTTGACCTCATGAAGAAGTACGGCCCGCCGGGTGCGTCGGCCAACAGCTTCAACGAGAACCTCGCGCTCTTCAACGAAGGCAAGTGCGGCGTGTGGATCGACGCGACGATCGCCGCCTCGTTCATCAGCGACCCGAAGCAGTCGAAGGTGGCCGACAAGGTCGCCTTCGTTCAGGCGCCCACCGCCGTCACGCCCAAGGGCGCGAACTGGCTATGGTCGTGGAATCTGGCGATCCCGGCGTCGTCCAAGCAACCCGACGCGGCGCAAAAGTTCATCACCTGGGCGACCTCGAAGGAATACATCGCGCTGATTGCCAAGAGCGGTGGTTGGGCGACGGTGCCGACCGGGACGCGCAAATCGACCTACGCGAACCCGGAGTTTCAAAAAGTCGCGAAGTTCGCGGCCGAGGAGAAGAAGGCGATCGACAGTGCGAATCCGAACGACAGCACCCTGCCGAAGTCGCCTTACGTTGGTGTGCAGTACGCGGCCATCCCCGAGTTCCAGGCGATCGGCATCGCGGTGGGCCAGCAGATGAGCGCGGTGCTCGCGGGCAAGGTCACGGTCGACCAGGCGCTGAAGGCTTCGCAGACGGCGGCCGAGCGCGAGATGACCAAGGGTGGTTACTACAAGAAGTAGGCCGGCGCACGAGCGATCACCAAGCCCTCTTCCGCCACGCGGGGGAGGGCGTCTGACGCGCCACGACAGCGCGCCGTCGAGAAAGGCCTTCCATGTCCCGCTTCCTGCCCCGTGCGCTGATGGCGCCGGCGATCAGCACGCTGTTCCTGTGGATGATCGTGCCGCTGGTTCTGACGATCTGGTTCTCGCTGATCCACTACGACCTGAACCAGCCCGGCGAACACGGGTTCACCGGCCTGGAGAACTTCCGCTACTTCATCACCGATCCGGACTTCTGGCCCTCGGTGCTGCACACGCTGCAACTGCTGGGTTCGGTGATCGTCATCACGGTCGTCATGGGCGTCGGCCTGGCGCTGTTGGTGAACGAGCCCTTCCCGGGCCAAGGCATTGTCCGCGTGCTCCTGATCTCGCCGTTCTTCGTGATGCCCACGGTCAACGCGCTGTTGTGGAAGCACATGATGATGAACCCGATCTACGGGGTGCTCGGTCATGTGTGGAAGTTCTTCGGCGCGACGCCGGTGGACTGGATGACCGATCTGCCGCTGGTCTCGGTGATCGTCATCCTGAGCTGGCAGTGGCTGCCGTTCGCCTGCCTGATCTTCATCACCTCGCTGCAGTCGCTCGACCGCGAGCAGATGGAGGCGGCGCGCATGGATGGCGCGAACGCGTTTCACCAGTTCTGGTACCTGACGCTGCCGCATCTGGGTCGCTCGATCGCGGTCGTCGTGATGATCGAGATGATCTTCCTGATGAGCGTGTTCGCCGAGATCTTCACCACGACGAGCGGTGGCCCCGGCAACGACAGCACCAACCTCTCGTTCCTGATCTACAAGCAGGCGCTCATGAGCTTCGACGTAGGCGTGGCTTCGGCGGGCGCGCTGTTCGCGGTGGTGCTGGCCAACATCGCGGCGGTGTTCCTGATCCGCATGGTCGGCAAGAACCTGGACTGATGCGATGAGCACGAAACCCAATACCCGTCCGTACGTCCGCACCTTTTTCGCGTGGGCGATCTCGCTGCTGCTGTTCTTCCCGCTGTTCTGGCTGGGGATCACCGCCTTCAAGACCGAAGGACAGGCGATCGCGGGCGACTTGTTCTTCACGCCAACGCTGGCCAGCTTCGTCGAAGTGCAGTCGCGCAGCGACTACCTGCACTACGCGTGGAACTCGCTGGTCACAAGCGTGGTGTCGACGGTCCTCGGCCTGTTGATTGCGGCGCCCGCGGCCTACTCGATGGCGTTCTTCCGCACCCGCAAGACGCGCGACATCCTGATGTGGATGCTCTCGACCAAGATGATGCCGGCCGTCGGCGCGCTCGTACCGGTCTACGTGATGGCTCAGACCACCGGCCTGCTCGACTCGCTGCCGGCGCTGATCATCGTCTTCACGCTTTCGAACCTGCCGATCATGGTGTGGATGCTCTACAGCGCCTTCAAGGAAGTCCCCAACGACATTCTCGAGGCCGTGCGCCTGGATGGCGCGACCGTGTGGGACGAGTTCCGCCACGCGATCCTGCCGCTGACGATGGGCGGCATCGCGTCCACCGGGCTGCTGTGCCTGGTGCTGTCGTGGAACGAGGCGTTCCGGTCGCTCAACCTCACCGCCGCGCACGCCGGCACTCTGGCTGCGCTGATTGCGTCGTACTCCAGCCCCGAAGGCCTGTTCTGGGCCAAGCTGTCGGCGGCTTCATTGCTCGCCATCGCACCGATCATCGTGTTCGGCTGGTTCAGTCAAAAACAACTCGTCCAAGGCCTGACCTTCGGCGCAGTGAAGTAAGGAGCACTTGTCATGGCATTCCTCCAACTCAAGGGCATCGTCAAGGAGTTCGGCCCGGTGCGCACGATCAAGGGCATCGACCTGGAGATCAACAAGGGCGAGTTCATCGTCTTCGTCGGTCCATCGGGTTGCGGCAAGTCCACCTTGCTGCGCCTGATCGCCGGGCTCGAATCGACGACCGCCGGCTCGATCCAGCTCGACGGGCGCGACATCACCGACGTGCCTTCCAGCAAGCGCGACCTTGCGATGGTGTTCCAGTCCTATGCGCTGTACCCGCACATGACGGTGTTCGACAACATGTCGTTTGCACTCAAGCTCGCCAAGGTCGACGTTGCGGTGCGCAAGGAGAAGGTCGAGCGCGCCGCAAAGATCCTCAACCTCACTCAGTACCTGCAACGCACGCCGAAAGAACTCTCGGGTGGCCAGCGCCAGCGCGTTGCCATCGGCCGCGCGATCGTGCGCGCGCCCAAGGTATTCTTGTTCGACGAGCCGCTCTCCAACCTGGACACCGCGCTGCGCGGCCAGACGCGTGTCGAAATCGCGAACCTGCACCGCGACCTGGGTGCAACCACGATCTATGTCACGCATGACCAGATCGAGGCGATGACGCTTGCCGATCGCGTCGTGGTGCTGCGCGACGGCATGATCGAGCAGGTCGGCGCGCCGCTGGAGCTCTACGATCGCCCGGCGAACCAGTTCGTCGCGCAGTTCATCGGCACGCCGCAGATGAACGTGCTGCCTGCCGCGGCGCTGCCCGAACTGACGCGCATCGCCGGCGCGCGGCTGCCGGCCGACGGTTCGGTCGGCGTGCGGCCCGAGTTCGTGCGCATCGCGCGCGCTGGCGAGGGCATCGCGGGCAAGGTCGAGTTGGTCGAGTCGCTCGGCTCGGACACGCTGATCCACACCCGTGTCGGCGCGAACGTGCCACTGATCTCGCGCCAAAGTGATCGCACGGCGCTCAAGCTCGGCGACACGGTCGGCGTGCAGATCGACCCGAGCGCGCTGCTGTTCTTCGACAAGCAGGGCCGCGCGCTGCGCGACATGCAGCAGGCGGCGTGACGATGGCCAACCCGCTCGTCATTCTTCACCTCGGGCTGGGCTCGTTTCACCGTGCCCACCAGGCCGTGTATCTGCACGAGCTGATCAAGCAGGGCGACCAGGGCTGGGTGCTTGCCGGGGGCAACCTGCGACCCGACATGGCCGACACGGTGGCCGCGTTGCAGCGACAGGGGGGCGCATACACGCTCGAAACGGTGTCGCCTGCGGGCGAGCGGCACTACGAGCGCATCACCTCGATCCGGAGAATCATTCCGTACGAGCCGTCGCTGGCCGGCCTGATCGAGGTCGGCGCCGATCCCGACACCCGCATCATCTCGTTCACCGTCACCGAGGCGGGTTATTACCTCGACAGCTGCAACCGGCTCGAGACGACCTACACCGAGCTCGCCAGTGACCTGGCGGGTACGACCCAGAGCACGATCTACGGCGCACTTGCCACGATCCTGAATGAGCGCAGGAGACGCGGCAGCGGCCCGGTCACGCTGCTCAACTGTGACAACCTGCGCAGCAACGGCGAGCGCTTCATGGCCGGCTTCGAGGACTTCCTGGCGCGCCGTGGCGAACATGTGTTGCTCGCCTGGGTCAAGAGCAGCACCAGCGCGCCGAACGACATGGTCGACCGCATCACGCCGCGGCCCTTGCCCGAGGTGGCGCAGCGTGTGAAAGCCGCGACCGGAGTCGATGACGACGCGCCGGTGATGGGCGAGAAGTTTATCCAGTGGGTCATCGAGGACCACTTTATCAACGGCCGTCCTGCGTGGGAGAAGGCCGGCGCCGAGATGGTGAGTTCGGTGCTGCCTTACGAGGAGGCGAAGATCCGCATTCTCAATTCGAGTCACAGCTGCTTTGCATGGGCCGGGACCTTGATCGGGCTCAGCTACATCCACGAAGGCGTCGCGAACTCGGCGATCCGCAAGATGGCATTTGACTACGTCACTGACGACGTGATCCCGTCGCTGCACGCGTCGACGCATCCGTACCCACTCGACCTCGGAGCATACCGCGACGTAGTGATCGACCGCTTCAGCAACCCGCATCTGCGCGACACGAACCAGCGCGTCGCGGCCGATGGTTTCGCGAAAATCCCCGGCTTCCTGTGGCCGACGATCCGCGAATGCCTCGCGCGCGGTGCGTCGGTCTCGGCAACGGCGATGCTGCCGGCGCTGTTCTTCGAGTTCCTGGGTCGCTGGCACCGGGGTGAATTGCCGTTCGAGTACCAAGATCAGGGCATGGATCGGGCTGCCGCGCACGCATTCTTCGCGGAGCCAGATCCACTGCGCGCGTTTGCCCGCGATCCGATCCTGTGGGGGCCGCTCGCCGGCAACGATCAACTTCTGAACGCACTGCGCTCGCAGCAGCGCGCTGTGCAATCCTTCGTGCAAGGCGCCACAAGTGGCTGATCAACAAATGACGGGGCAGCACGCGCTCATCACGGGCGCGGGCGGGGGCATCGGCCTGGCGGTGACGAGCGCATACCTGCGTGAAGGCGCGCGGTGCACCGCGGTCGATTTGCGCGATGCGCCGTCGGCCGAGCTGCGGGCGCTGATCGAAGCGCACCCTGATCGGCTGAGCTACCTGGCGGCCGATGTCGCCAGCAACACCAGCATTGCGGCCATGGTCGCCGGCGCGCGCCAGCGCTTCGGCACGATCACGGTGCTCTTCAACAACGCCGCGGTGTTCGACCTTGCGCCGCTGCTCGAGGCCGACGAGCGCAGCTATCAGCACATCTTCGATGTCAATGTGAAGGGCCTGTTCTTCGCGATGCAGGCGGTGCTGACGCAGATGGTCGCCGATGGCGTCAAAGGCAGCGTGATCAACCTCGCCAGCCAGGCCGGGCGCCGCGGCGAGGCGCTGGTGGCGCACTATTGTGCGAGCAAGGCCGCGGTGATCAGCTACACGCAATCGGCCGCGCTGGCGATGGCGCCGCACGGCATCCGCGTCAATGCGATCTCCCCCGGCGTGGTCGATACGCCGATGTGGGCGCATGTCGACGCGCTGTTCGCGAAGGCCGAAGGCCTGCAACCGGGTGAGAAGAAGAAGGCCGTCGGGCTGGCCGTGCCCCTGGGCCGCATGGGGGTGCCTGAAGACATCGCCGGCGCGGCCGTGTTCCTGGCCAGTGCCGCGTCGTCGTACATCACGGCGCAGACGCTCAATGTGGATGGCGGCAACGTCATGAGCTGAAAGACTGGACTAAGAGACATGACGGTTCAGAATCGAAGCATGGGACACAAACACGCCCGGACCCCCGAGCTCGAGCACGATTTCGTTCGCGACCCGATGCTCGGTTACGAGCCCGAAGGCAGTTACGGCTATGTGCGCTGCCTCGAACACGGTTTCCCGAACCCGCTGGTGCGCTGGCATTACCACGAAGAGTACGAGCTGCATCTGATCCTGCAGACGCGCGGTAAGGTGTTCGTCGGCGACTACATCGGCCATTTCGAGCCCGGCCATCTGGTGCTGACCGGTCCGCGACTGCCGCACAACTGGATCTCGGTCGATGTCGGCCCCGAAGGCGTGGCGCAGCGCGACGTGGTGCTGCAGTTCTCCGACGAGCCGCTGCGCCGCGCCTCCGAGCTGATCAGCGATCTGCGCGATGTGCTGCCACTGCTCGAGCGCGCCCGGCTGGGCATCGAGTTCTTTGGCATGACAGAACGCGCCCACGAGTACCTGCAGCACATCAAGACGCTGCATGGCGTGAAGCGCTTCAGCGAGTTCCTGAAATTCCTCGGCGAGCTGGCCGAGTGCGCCGACTACCGCCTGCTATCGAGCATGCCGTTGCAAAGCTTCGACGACGACAACTCGCTGGCCCAGATAAGCGCCATCGTCGATCACATCACCGAGCACGCAGCCGAGTCGTTCTCGATGGCCGAGCTGAGCCAGCGTGTGGGTATGAGCGAGAGCCAGTTCTCGCGCTACTTCAAGCGCGCCACCGGAAACACCTTCACCGATTTCGTGAACCGGCTGCGCATCACGCGTGCTTGCCAGCTGCTGATGGAGACCGACCGCTACATCAGCAACGTCTGCTACGACTGCGGCTTCAACAATGTGGCCAACTTCAACCGCCGTTTCCTCGAGATCAAGGGCATGACGCCGAAGGAGTTCCGGCGCCAAGGCGAGGCGCGCTTCGGAACGGTCACACGCTGAAGGGCAGACTTGTTGCGACTTCCCCCATCGGGTGGATGGAAACCATGTTCGATTGCGCAGATGATTTGCTTGTTGGGCAGGCACATGACCGGCCGGAGCAAATCAGATGCACTTCGATGAACGCAATGTGGGTGACTACCGAATCTTTGCGGGTGCGCTCGAAGGCCCGAAGGGCGACGGCTACATCGCCGCGATGATCGTGCAGCGTGTCCAGGGCGTACCCGGCGCGCCGCGCGAGGCCATGCGCGACGAGAGCCTGGCCTGCGGCCACCGCTGGGAATCTCCGTCCGACGCGCTGGCCTATGCGATCAGCAAGGCACAGGACGCGATCCGCACCCGCTCGCCGATGTTGGCCTGCTGAGCGGTTGCTTGTTCCTGACATGAGCCGGCGCGCAAGCGGCTACAGCCCCGCGCGATGCGGGGCAATCTTTGCCGGGCCTTAGACTGCGCGCGCCTTCTTCTATCAGCGCCGCGCAAGGAGGCCGCCCGAATGCCCCACAACGGCAGCCGGATATCCTTGCTGGCCGCGGGGCTTGACCTGGCGATGATGTGCGGCTACGTCGCCGATGGCTGCTGCTGCTGCGCGCTTGCTGACCTTTCGGTCGAGGTCGTGACGCGCAGTCACAACGAGGGAGAAGCGACCCTGCTGGCGCAGGGGCAGCTCGGCAAGGTGTTCATGGGAGAGCACGAACTCGCGCTCGGCAGGGCCGGCCATGTAATGGCGCGGATGGGCCGAACGGACGGAGCGGCTGTCTGACGCGAGCGCCAGCGCACTCTGCGCCGGCGCGTGAACTCAACTCAGGCGGCGAGCGCGGCCGTGGCGGCGGCCAGGCATTTGTTGCACTTGCCCAGGCCTGGCAGGCGGGCGTCGGGCTTGCCGTCGCCGGTCTTGAAGTTGGCCTGGCAGCGCCGGCAAACGTACATCTTGGAACTCGACATCATCGGCTTCACGCCGGGCTCGCCCGCGGGGCGGGCGGCGACGTATTCGGCCTGGGTCTGGCGGAGCTTTTGGCTGGAGTCAGAGGTGGCAGCAGACGGAGAAGGGCGACGGGTGGCCATTGCGATCCCTGAAAAAGAGTGCGGACGAGCGCGCCGAGAAGACGCGATCAACCTCCCAATTGTCCCAGCATTCGGGCTTTCGCGTACAAACCAATCCCGGAATGCTTCAAGGGATTGTGTTTCAAGCTGATTTGGCGACCAGCGTGAAGTGCTCGACCGCCGGTGGCGCTGCGAAGAACGGACCGACGATGGCGCGCCACTGCGGGAACAGCGGCCCCTGGCGAAAGTCGACGGTGTGGTTCTCCAGCGTGTCCCAGTAGATCATCAGGATGTAGCGCTCGGGCGACTCGATACCCTTGTTGACCTTGAAGCCACGAAAGCCCTTGGCCTTGCTTGCCACTGTCGCGATCCCGTGCTGGATCGCGGCGTCGAATTCGGCCTGCTTGCCCGGGGGAATGCGGATGTCGGCGATTTCGAGAATCATCGTTTGGCTTTCGATCGTTTGGCGGGCCACCAGTCTACAAGCTCAAACGCCGAGCGAGCGCGCGAGCCCTTCATGGTCGTTCGCCAAGTCCGCTGACGTGCCCGCCATCACGATCAAGCCCTTCTCCAGCACGACCGCTCGGTCGGTGTGCGCCAGCACCGCACGGTAGTTGCGGTCGACGATCAGCGTGCTGATGCCACTCGAGCGGATCTCGCCGATTACGCGCCAGATCTCGGCCACGATCAGCGGCGCCAGGCCTTCGGTCGCTTCGTCTAGGATCAGCAGCTTGGGGTTGGTCATCAGCGCGCGACCGATCGCGAGCATCTGTTGCTCGCCGCCGGAGAGTTGCTGACCACCGTGATTCAGCCGCTCGCTCAGGCGTGGGAAGGTGGTGAGCACGCGGTCGTATGTCCAGTCGTTGCCGCCGTCGATGCTGCGGCGCGCCGTCATCACGAGGTTCTCGCGCACCGAAAGGTTCGGGAAGATTCCTCGGCCTTCGGGCACGTAGCCGACACCTAGCCGTGCAATGCGCTCGGGCGCGTCATTGGTGACGTCCGCGCCTTCCCAGCGAACCTGGCCTTTGGCGGCGCGCACATAACCCATCAGCGTGCGGATCAGCGTCGTCTTGCCCATGCCGTTGCGCCCTAGCAGGCCCAGCGATGTTCCCGCGGGCAGTGCCAGGCTCACGCCGCGCAGCGTGTGGCTGTGGCCGTAGTAGGTGTTGATGTCCTCGAGCTGAAGCATGGTCAGTGCGCTTCGCCGAGATAGGCGAGCTGCACCTCGCGATTGCTGCGGATGCTATTCGGCACATCACTCGCGATCACCGCGCCGTTGACCATCACCGTGATGCGGTCGGCGATGCGAAATACCGCGTCCATGTCGTGCTCGACGAGTAGCACCGCGTGGCTGCGCTTGAGTTCGGTAAGCAGCGCGAGCATGCGGCCAGTCTCCTCGGCGCCCATTCCGGCGAGCGGTTCGTCGAGCAGCAGCACGCGTGGATTGGTGGCCAGGCACATCGCGATCTCGAGCTGGCGCTGGCCGCCGTGGCTGAGCAGGCCGGCGGGTCGTGCGCCCTGATCGGCGAGACCCGCGGCGGCCAGCGCCCGCTTCGCGGCTTTCGTGCTGAGTTCGCAGCGCTGCGCCGATTGCCAGAGCGCCCACGCGCGCGGCAGTGCGGCCTGGGCGCAGAGGCGGCAGTTCTCCAGCACGCTGAAGGCCGGAAAGATCGTGGTGCGCTGGTAGCTGCGGCCCACGCCGGCGCGTGCGCGCCGCGGTTGCGACCAAGCGCCGATGTCCACGCCGTCAAACTCGACCGTTCCGCCGCTCGCCGGCAATTCGCCCGAGAGCATGTTGATCAGCGTCGACTTGCCCGCGCCGTTGGTGCCGATGACGGCGTGGATTTCGCCGATGCTCAGGCTCAGCGATACACCGTGCACCGCGGTCAGGCCACCGAAGCGCCGCGTCAACGCGGTTGCGCGCAGCAGCTCAGCCATGAGCCGCTGCGAAGAACCGGGAGCGCAACCCGATCAGGCCCTTGGGTAGCAGGGCGACGAACGCGATGATCGTGAGGCCCAGCGTCATCTGCCAGTGCGAGGCCAGCGGCCCGAGCAGTGCTTCGAGCTGGAACAGCTCCTTGAGCAGCGTGAATGCGATTGCACCGATCACCGCGCCGCGCAGACTGCCGATGCCGCCGAGGATCAGCATCAGCAGCACCGCCCCTGACTCGTGCCAGCTCAGCAGTTCGGGGTTGACCGCACCGTCCTTCACCGCCAGCAGGAAACCGGCCAGGCCTGCGAGCGCACCCGCGATCACGAAGGCTGCGAGCTTGTAGCCGCCGGTAGCGAATCCGGCCGCGCGCATGCGCTGTTCGTTGACGCGGATGCCGGCAAGCGCGTGGCCGAATCGCGCGCGCTTCAGGAGCGCGAGCAGCGCGTAGGTCGCGACCAGCGTGACGATCACCGCGTAGTACAGATGCTGCTTGTCGTCAAGGTTCAGCGCGCCCAAGCTCGGCTTCGTATATAGGAACAGCCCGTCGCTGCCGCCGGCGAGCCGGGTGTCGTGGAACACGAAGTAAGCCATCTGCGCGAACGCGAGCGTGACCATGATGAAGTACACCCCCTTGGTGCGCAGCGACAGCGCGCCGACGAAGAGGGCGTAGCCGGCCGCGGCGAGCATCGCCAACGGCGCGACCCGCGCGATCGAGCCACCGCTGTCGCCGGCCGCGAGCACCGTCACATACGCACCGATGCCGAGGAACGCCGCGTGGCCCAGGCTCACCAAGCCGGTCACGCCGACCAGCAACTCGAGGCTCAATGCGAACACCGCGTAGATCGCGATCTTCACGACCAGGTCCTGCGTGTACGGTGTCAGCACCACGGGCAGTGCGATCAGCGCCAGCGCGGCAACAGCGGGGACGATCCAGTCGTGGCGCATTCGCATTTTTCAATAGGCCCGCTTCATCAGGCCTTCGGGTCGCCACACCAGGATCACCGCCATCAGCAGGTACACGCCCACACCGCTGTACTCAGCGAAGAAGACCTTGCCGAAGGTGTCGACGATGCCCACCAGCAGCGACGCGATCAGCGCGCCGGTGATCGAGCCGATGCCGCCGATCACGACGACGACGAAGCAGATGATCAGCACGCTGGCGCCCATGCCCGGATAGACCGACGACAGCGGCGCGGCGATCATGCCCGCGAGCGCGGCCAGCGCCACGCCGCCGGCGAACACGATGCGGTAGAGCAGCTTAATGTTCAGGCCCAGGCCACGCGCCATGTCGCGGTTGCTCGCGCCAGCGCGGATCATCATCCCGAGCCGGGTGCGGTTCACGACGAAGTACAGGCCGAGCGCCACGACCACGCAGGCTACAGAGGCGAACACGCGGTACCACGGGTACGACATCAAGCCGCCGAGCTGGAATCCGCCCGCGAGCCAGTCGGGTGTCGTCACGCCATGCACGTCGTTGCCGACCAGCAGGCTGCGTGCCTCCTCGAATACGAGGATCAGCGCGTAGGTCATCAGCACCTGCTGCAGGTGCTCGCGCTGGTAGAGGAAGCTAAAGAACACCCACTCGAGCACGAAGCCGAACATCGCACCGAGCAGTACGCCAACGAGCAGCTTGGTCAGGTACCAGTCGCCGAAATACGGCGCCAGCGCGAACGCCATGTACGCGCCGATCATGTAGAAGCTGCCGTGCGCGAGGTTGATCACGCCCATGATGCCGAAGATCAGCGTGAGGCCGCTGGCCACGAGGAACAGCAGCAGGCCGTACTGCAGGGCGTTCAGGCACTGGACGAGGAAGGTCGGCAGATCCACGGAGAAGCCATGAAAAGGGCGGCACGCGGCCGCCCGTTGATGAAGTGTGGCGGGTGTTCTACAGCTTACAGCCACGCGCCGGATCGGCGAGTGCCTTGATCGCAATCGAGCGGTACTCGTTGTTGTTGCCTCTGGCCTCGCGCAGGTAGATATCCTGCACCGGGTTGCCCGCGGGCGAGATCGTGAACTTGCCGCGCGGACTGTCGACGACGACCTTTCGCATCGCGGCAGTCAGCGCGTCGCGCTTGCTCAGATCACCCTTCACCGCGTTGAGGCCGGCAGCGAGGATCTGTGCAGCGTCGTAGCCCTGCACCGCATACACATCCGCCTGCGATTTGTAGGTCAGTGCGAAGCTCTTGCGGAATGCGTTGTTGCGCGGCGTGTCGAGGTTGTCGGCGTAGTGCAGCGTTGTGAGCATGCCTTGCGCGGCGGCGCCCTGGGCCTCGAGCGTGCCGTCGGTCAGGAAGCCCGGGCCGTACAGCGGAATGGCCTTGTTCAGGCCCGCGGCCGCGTAGTCTTTGACGAACTTGACGGCACCGCCGCCGGCGAAGAACGCGTACACCGCGTCGGGCTTTTGCGCCGCGATCTCGGTCAGCAGGGCCTGGAATTCGACGCCGGGGAAGGGCAAGTTCAGGTCCTTCACGACCTTGCCGCCGCCCTTCTCGAAGGCCTCGGTGAAGCCCTTGACCGACTCGGCACCGGCCGCGTAGTTCCAGGTGATCGTGATCGCCTTCTTGGCGCCCTTGTCGGCTGCGACTTTGCCCATAGCATAGGCCGGCTGCCAGTTCGAGAACGAGCTGCGCACGATGTTCGCACCGCACATCGCGCCGGTGATCGCATCGGCGCCAGCGTTCGGGATGATCAGCAGCGTGTTGCTTTCCTTCGCGGCCTTGGCCATCGCCAGTGCGACGCCCGAGTGAACGGTGCCGACCAGCACGTCGACGTTGTCGCGCTTGATCAGCTTGCCCACGTTGTCGGTGGCCTTCGATGGTTCCGATTCATCGTCGACCTTGAAGTACTGGATCTCGCGCCCGCCGAGCTTGCCGCCTTGCTCCTGCACGTAGAGCTTGAAGCCGCTCTCGATCATGTTGCCCAGGCTGGCGTAGGTGCCCGTGTAAGGCAGCATGAAGCCGACCTTGACCGGGCCGGTGGCCTGTGCGTGCGCGCCGAAGGCGGCCAGCGCCAAGGTGGCGGTGGCGAGGTGGGTGAGGTTCAAACGCAAAGGCAAACGCATTGGAGGCTCCTGCTCAGGACGAGGAATTTTCGAGGATGAATCGGGACGCCTCCCGCGCCAGCAGCGCAGGTTGATCCCGGTGCGGCGAGTGTGCGCATTTCGGGATCACGAGCAAGCGGGTTTTCGGCAGCTTCTGGGCAATGCCGCGAATCTGCTCAAGTGTGCCGTATTCGTCGTCCTCGCCCTGCACGGCGAGCACGGGGCAGCGAATCGTCGCGAGCTCGGTCTGGATATTCCAGTGACGGAACGCCGGGCTGAGCCAAACGTCGTTCCAGCCGCGAAAGGCCGAATCGGGGTCGGCGTGGTAGCGGGCCAGGCGTGCGCGCAGACCGGTGCCGGCGTAGGCCTCGCGGGCCTGTTCGATGCTTGCGATCGACACGTCCTCGACGAAGATGTGCGGTGCGACGACGATGATTCCTGCGACGTCGAATCGCGCCGCGTGCAGCAGCGCGATTGAGGCGCCATCGCTGTGGCCGAAGAGCCAGGGCTTCGTGATCTGCAGATGTTCGAACAAGGCCGGGAGTACCTCGTGCGCCTGCGCGTGCATGAACTCGGGCGTCCAGCGTTCGTCGGCAGGCTTCGGGGTGGACTGGCCGTAGCCGTAGCGCGAGAACACCAGGCCTTTGAAACCATGGTCTGTGCACAAGCGCTCGGGGAAGCCCTTCCACATCGCGAGCGAGCCCAGACCTTCGTGCAGGAACACCACACTGGGATGCGTCGAGGCCGAATCACCGACCCATTCGTATTCGATCCGCAGCGGCTGGCCCCGCCACTGCATCTGCGCGAAGTCGATCACGACGCCGAACGCTCGCGCAAGCGGAAGCGCTGGATCTTGCCCGTTGCCGTCTTCGGCAGCTCGGCGATGAACTCGATCAAGCGCGGGTACTTGTAGGCCGCGAGGCGCTCTTTCACGAAGACCTTGAGTTCGTCATCGCTGACCGTGGCCCCGGGCTGGAGCACGACGAAGGCCTTGGTCTTGGTCAGGCCATCGGCACCGGCGACGCCGATCACGGCCGACTCGAGCACGGCCGGGTGCTGCATGAGCGTGGCCTCGACCTCGAACGGCGAGACATAGATGCCGCTGACCTTCAGCATGTCGTCGCTGCGGCCGGCGTAGACGTAGCAGCCGCGCTCGTCGACGCTGTATTTGTCACCGGTCTTGGTCCATTCGCCCTGGAAGGTGGCGCGCGACTTGTCGCGCTGACCCCAGTACATCAGCGCGCTGCTGGGCCCGCTGACATACAAGTCGCCGATCTCGCCCGCGGCCGCGTCGTTACCGACCTCGTTGACGAGCCGCAGCCTGTAGCCGGGCACGACCTTGCCGGTGCTGCCGTACTGCACGTCGCCGGGGCGGTTGGACAAGAAGATGTGCAGCATCTCGGTCGAGCCCAGGCCGTCAACGATCTCGCAGCCGAAATGCGCGGTGAAGCGTTCGCCAATCTCGCGCGGCAGCGCTTCGCCGGCCGACGAGCAAAGGCGCAGCTTCACCTGCGCGCGCGCCGGCAGGCCAGGCGCGGCGAGCATGCCGGCGTATCCCGTCGGCGCGCCGAAGAACACCGTGACGCCGTGATCGACCCAGCGCTTGAAGACCGCCGCGGGCGTGGGCCGCTCCGCCATCAACACCGTCGTAGCACCAACGCTGAGCGGAAACGTCAGCGCATTGCCCAAGCCGTAGGCGAAGAACAGCTTCGCGGCCGAGAAGCCAACGTCGCCCTCGCGCAGGCCAAGCACCGGCTTGCCGTACAGGGCTGCCGTCCAATACAGGTTCGCGTGCGTGTGCACCGCGCCCTTTGGCCGACCGGTGGAGCCGCTGGAGTAGAGCCAGAAGCCGAAGTCGTCCCCGCGCGTGTCGGCGGGGCTGGTAAGCGGGTGCGATTCCAACAGCGTTGCGAATGTACTGGTGCCGACCGGGGTGACGCCAGCGCCCGAGACGATCACCGTCAGCGTGCGACCCTTCACGGCACCTTGCAGCATCGGCCACAGCGCGGTGGACACGAGCAAGGCCTGCGCCGC
This sequence comes from Rhizobacter sp., assembly GCA_025360945.1. Taxonomy (GTDB): domain Bacteria; phylum Pseudomonadota; class Gammaproteobacteria; order Burkholderiales; family Burkholderiaceae_C; genus LMDS01. The sequence continues at coordinate 19,189 of JANYBE010000248.1, forward strand.
GCTGTGCTCAAGCATGTAGGCGTAGTCGTCGCCGGTCAGCAGCGTGTTGACCGGCACCGGAACGAGGCCGGCATAGAGCGCGCCGAGGAACGCGGCCACGAAGTCGACGCTGTCGTGCATCACCATCAGCACGCGCTCTTCGCGCTTCAGGCCGAGCGCGAGCAAGCCAGCGGCGCAGCGGCGCACGCGCGCGTCGAGCTCGGCGTAGCTCAGGCGTTGTGCATCGTCGATGTAGGCGAGCATGCTGCCCCGGCCGGCGTTCAGCGCGAGCAGGTGCGCTGCGGCGTTGAAGCGCTCCGGGGGTGGGTTAACCTGCGGCTCGTTCGCTCTTGAAGCTGGCGGCATGAAGTGTAATATGTTGCATTTTTGACGAACTATAGCGCCGATTCCAGCGCTCAAGCCCCACGCAAACCCGAAGGTATTTTTTCTTGGATCAGCCCGTCGAACCCAAAGACCCGTTTCTGGCCGCACTTGGCGAGCGCACGCGTGCGCTGCGGGCGAGGCGCGGGCTCACGCGCAAGGGGCTGGCCAAGGCAGCGCATGTATCGGAGCGGCATGTGGCGAACATCGAGATGGGTGTCGGCAACGCCTCGGTGCAGTTCCTGCGCCAGCTCGCCCAGGCGTTGAGCTGCTCGCTCGCAGAGCTGGTGGGCGACGAGACGACGAGCTCGCCCGAGTGGCTGATGATCCGCGAGATCCTGCGTGGCCGCAGCGAGCCCGATCTGATGCGCTCGCGCAACGCGCTCGCGGCGCTGTTCGGCGCCCCGGCGAGCGAGGCCGCGCGGCGCCAGCGCATCGCCTTGGTCGGCCTGCGCGGCGCGGGAAAAAGCACGCTCGGACGGGCGCTCGCCGAGCGCGAAAATCTGCCGTTTGTCGAGCTCAATCGCAGCATCGAGGCGCTCGCCGGCTGCACGCTGCCCGAGATCCATTCGCTCTACGGCCCGGCGGCGTACCGGCGCTACGAAAGGCGTGCGCTCGAGGAGGCGATCGCGCAGCATCCGCGCGCGGTGATCGCGACGCCCGGCGGCATCGTTTCCGACCCGGCCACCTTCAATCTGCTGCTCGCGCACTGCTACACCGTGTGGGTGCGTGCAACGCCCGAGGAGCACATGAGCCGCGTGCTCGCGCAGGGCGACACGCGGCCGATGGCCGACAACCGCGGCAATGCCGAGGCGATGAACGATCTGCGGCGCATCCTGGACAGCCGCGCGGCGTTCTACTCAAAGGCCGACGCAGTGTTCAACACCAGTGAGATGAGTCCGGATGCGGCCAGCGCGGGCCTGCGAAAACAGCTGGGCGATGTAATGAAGAAGCACGCCTGAGGCGCGTTCCCTTCGGTGATCTTGCGTTGGGTCAAAACATGCAGTATATTGCATAAACGCCGTCAACCAGGAGCGACCATGACCCAGAATTCAAGCGCGGTGAATTACCAGACCCGCCCGGAGATCTACAAGCACTGGAGTCTGAAGTTCGAGGGCGCGGTCGCGACGCTGGTCATGGCGATCGACGAGGACGGTGGTCTGCGCGAGGGCTACAAGCTCAAGCTCAACAGCTATGACCTGGGCGTGGACATCGAGCTGAACGACGCGATTCAGCGCATCCGCTTCGAGCACCCCGAGGTGCGCAGCGTGATCGTCACCAGTGGCCTCGACCGGGTGTTTTGCTCCGGCGCCAACATCTTCATGCTGGGAAAAAGCAGTCACTCGTGGAAGGTCAACTTCTGCAAGTTCACGAACGAGACGCGCAACGGCCTCGAAGACTCCAGCCGTCACTCGGGCCTGAAGTTCCTCGCCGCGGTCAACGGCGCCTGCGCCGGCGGTGGCTACGAGCTGGCCGCGGCCTGCGACGAGATCATCCTGGTCGATGACCGATCCTCGAGCGTGAGCCTACCTGAAGTGCCGCTGCTCGGCGTGCTGCCCGGCACCGGCGGCCTGACGCGCCTGACCGACAAGCGCAAGGTGCGCCACGACCACGCCGACATCTTCTGCACCACGAGTGAGGGCATCCGCGGCAAGAAGGCGAAGGACTGGCGGCTGGTCGACGAGGTCGTGAAGACGCAGAGCTTTGCACAGCGCGTGCAGGAGCGCGCGCGTGAGCTCGCAGCCTTGAGCGACCGCCCGGCCGACGCGACCGGCGTGAAACTGACACCGCTGAACAAGACCGTCGCGGCAGATGCGATCACCTACAGCCATGTGTCCGTCGTGATCGACCGTACCGGACGCAGCGCGACGCTGACGGTGAGGGCGCCGAGCGGCGTGCAGCCGACCGACGTCGCCGGTATCGAGGCCGCGGGTTCGAACTGGTATCCGCTGCAGATGGCGCGCGAACTCGAAGACACGATCCTGCATCTGCGCTCGAACGAACTCGACATCGGGACCTGGCTGCTGAAGACGCAAGGCGCGGTCGCCGACGTGCTCGCGATGGATGCGACCCTGACACGGCATGCGGCGCACTGGTTTGTGCGCGAGACGACCGGCCTGCTGCGCCGCACGCTCGCGCGGCTCGACGTGTCGTCGCGCTCGATGTTCGCGCTGATTGAGCGCGACTCGTGCTTCGCCGGCACCTTGCTCGAGATTGCGCTCGCCGCCGATCGCAGCTACATGCTTGCGCAGCCCGATGAACCCGCGACGGCGCCGAAGATCGCGCTGTCAGCGATGAACTTCGGCGTGTTCCCGATGGTGAGCCACGAGACGCGCCTGCAACGCCGCTTCTACGGCAATGCCGACGAGATCCAAGCCGTGCAGGCGACGATCGGCAAGACGCTGGATGCCGATGCGGCGCTCGCGCTCGGCCTGGTCACCTCGGCGCCCGACGACATCGACTGGCCTGATGAGACTCGCATCGCGATCGAGGAACGCGCCAGCATGTCGCCCGACGCGCTCACCGGCATGGAAGCGAACCTGCGCTTCGCCGGCAAGGAGACGATGGAGACGCGCATCTTCGGCCGCCTGACCGCGTGGCAGAACTGGATCTTCATCCGCCCGAACGCGGTTGGCGAGGGTGGCGCGCTGAAGGTCTACGGCAGCGGCACCAAGCCGCAGTTCGATCGCAACCGCGTCTGACCCAAGAACAGAATCGAAAGCAAGGCATGAGCACAGTCAACTACAGCGACAAGATTCCGAACAACGTCAACCTGTCTGAAGACCGCACGCTGCAACGCGCGCTCGAAG
>JANYBE010000295.1 GCA_025360945.1 Rhizobacter sp.
CCCACAGTGATGCTGGCGCCCGAACTCTCCAAGGCGCAGCGCAAGGCCGTCAAGGTCTTCGAGCTTGAACGATGGTTCCCATCAGTTCTTTCATGTACCTCAACTTCTTCCGAAAAGGCATGAAGTATCTGGGAGATCGCCCCGATCAACGCCCTTGCTTGGCGAAGGTCCCGCTAGGTGCAGGCTACTTCCCGTTCCCGCTCCGCCTCACGTCTCACCTTGTCTTGTCGGTGCTGCTCAGCTTCCTCGCATTAAGCCTGTTCGATCGCGTCCTTGCGGCCCTTCACCTCTGTCGACTCGTGCGAGCCACGGCGCTCGGCAGGGCCACGTAGGCTGCGTCGTCCAGGCGCACGAGCTCGTACCTGAAAGCCCGCGGGCTGGGGATCACAGACCGCGTAGCATTTCCCAGTTGCCTGCCCATGAAAAAGTCACGAACTTGGCGTCATGCCGAACGTCGTATTGGCGTATCTTTCGGCGGAATGTCGAACAAGTCTTGGATCATTCTCGCAGTCTCGTATGCTGCCTTGTGCACGCTTATGACCGTTATCGAAGGGCCGGGATTTCATCACGAGCCTATGTTGACGCGGTTGGACAAGTTTCTTGCTGCCCCATTTTGCTGGGGTCTTATGGTTCACGGTCTCCAATCCGGTTACGTCCGCGGCCGGTTCTCGACCATTGAGCGCGACGAGAGCCCGATTACGTATTGGGTCAACATCGGGTTCTATTTTCTGGCGGGGCTGTTCTTTGTGTGGTGGGGGCTCAGTCGGCAGGTGGCGGACTGAGCGAAGTTGGCCGAGTTGCTTCGTGTGAACGGCGGCGCGACTGACCAGCGTGCCTGTTGACGCCGACATTGAATGAGCCTCGTGCCGAAACCAAACCGCGTGAGCTACCGCGACCTCTCGAGTCATCCTTGTTTGCACAAGGCTACTTCCCAAAGACGCGTCGAGGGAGTTCAGGGCACGGCCAAGCAGCCCACCGAGAGGCATCAACGCTGGCTCACAAAGTTGAGGTTGGAAGGTTGGTCTCCGATCGCCATCGTCCGCGAACTGAATCGACGAGTGTTCCCAGGCCGGAAAGCGTCGCTACGTGGAGCGGCCTCGCGAAGAGTGGAGGGTTCGCCAACAGCCGGGCGTGCGCATCGTCGAAGCGAAGACCTGGGAGTTGGCGCGCGAACGCACCGCCCGAAAAGCGATCAGGGGAATGGCGATAGCGCAGGCGCGAAAGGGCGGAAGGCCACTGCGGACACTGATCCAAACCGTGCACCCCAGCGCAAAGCCGGTGAGTTCACTACGGCATGTGGATGTCACGCGGTGAGTTACGAACTGACCGCCTGGAGCGGAGCTTTTCCTCGCACCGCGATGGCCGGGCCCTGCCAAACTTTCAGGCAGCACGCAGTGCCCTAATACTCGACCAATCACCTGCCATGCCCTCTATAGACCCTGCGCATCGCCGCGTCCGGCTGAGCCAGACGCTCTGGCTTGCCGGCGGAGCGCTGATCCTGGCGGCATCGCTTCGCCTGATCAACGGCAGCTTCAACATTGTTCTGGTCGTCATGGTTGGGGCGGTCTTTCTGCTGGCGGGCGCCGGCTGGCTGCTACGACGCGATCATGTCGAGGCGGCAATGGCAACGATGCTCGCCACCTTGACCGCCATGCTGGTGTACTTCATAGCCCGCGGCGACGGCCTTCGCGACCCGGCCGTGCTCGGCTTCTCCGCCGTCCTTGTGTTTGCCGCGCTGAACGGCCAGCGCCGCCTGTTCCTGGTTCTGCTCGGTGCCTGCCTGCTCGCGATCGTGGGCGTCGGCACAGCCACCCTGCAAGGCTGGCGTGGCGACAGCATCCCCGCTCTGGCGGTGTCCGACATCGTCGACGCCAGTCTGATCCTGCTCGTGTCCTCGTACAGCATCGGAATGATGGCCAAGGACTTGCGCCGCGCGCTGCGGCGCTTGGCCGCCGAGAACCAGGCCGTGCGCGAATCGCGCAGGCGGATCGAGTACCTTGCGACGCGCGACGCGCTCACCGGTCTGCACAACCGCCCCGCCGCGCGCGACCACTTCGACCTGGCGGTTGCTCAGGCCCGACGTGGCCGGGCCAAGGTCGCCCTGTTGTACCTGGATATCGATCACTTCAAGAACGTCAACGACTCGCTCGGCCACCCTGCGGGAGACGAGTTGCTGCGCCGCATGGCAGAGCGGCTCGAGGCGGTGGCGCGCAGCGGCGACACGGTCAGTCGGCTCGGCGGCGACGAATTCCTGCTGCTGCTCGGCGACGTCAGCGATGGCGAGCACGTGGCCAGCATCGCGCACAGGGTCCTCGCCGCGACGAGCGCGCCCCTGATGCTGTCGAACATAGAGGTGCACGTCAGCGCTTCGCTCGGCGTGACCATGTACCCGGACGACGGCGGCGATTTCGACAGCCTGCTCAAGAGGGCCGACATCGCGATGTACCGCGCCAAGG
>JANYBE010000307.1 GCA_025360945.1 Rhizobacter sp.
GAACGATCGCACCTGATCGAGTGGCTGCGTATGCCGGGCGACGTAGTCTTCATCATGTTCGGCGCGGTGCCACTGGTGATCGCAACGCTCAAGGGCTATTTCAATCTGCGCAGGGAACCCTGAGGGCAAACCAGTCATGCCGCGTCGCCGCGCGCGAGCGCGTTCTGCCGCGAGCTTCCAGCACCTCTTTCTCCGCCTGTTCTCGCTCCCGACTGCCCGCTCAGGGTCCAGGCCGTGTGAGAACGCAAATCGCAAGAGTCTCGTTCGGCACTTGGACGCGATCGGCGGTTTGAGGAGGACGACCGCGCACAGTGGTCCGTTAGTCGCGGCAACAGACCTTCGATGCTTTCGAAGCCGACTCAGGGTTGTTTTCGACGCGCAAGAAGGCTCACGCCCTCGCCAGTTGCATCGCCTTCATCGCTTCTGCGACGCCGAGCACGCTCATCACGCGTTTGAGGTTGCAGGCGAGCACATGAAGGCTCATTTCGGTGCACACGCGCCCGATCGTCTTGGTCAGGAAGTGCGTCGAACCCATCCAGTGCTTGATGGTTCCGAACGGATGTTCGACCGTTTGCCTTCGCCGTCGCATCCTCTCGGGCTCGCGATCGAGTCGCCGCTGCATCGCATCGATCACGTTCTCGTGCTCCCAGCGCCGCACGCGCCGGTATGAGAGCTTGGTGCATTGCGCCCTGATCGCGCACTGCTGGCAGTTCGAGGTCCAGTAGGCGTGCGTGGTCAAGCCAGCCTCGAGGTTCGTGTACCGATAGATCAGGCTCTGGCCAACGCGCTCGTAGAACCGATGCGGATGTCGCTGCGCGACAGCCACGTCGATGCCGTCGAGCAGCCAGTGCAACTGCTCCGCCGTTAGGGTCGGCACGGTCGCTTCGTCAGGCCAGATGAAGCGATCCTGCTCGAGCCGTTTGAGCAGCAACCAGAATCCGGTGCGGTCCCAGCCGAGAATCTTGACCCGGTTGCGCCGACGATTGCTGAACACGAATACCGCCGTCGCAAACGGGCTCATGCCCAACGCTTGCTCCACCATCAGCGCCAGACCATTGATCCCCATGCGGAAGTCGATCGCCGGCCGATGCAGGTAGACCTTCAGTCCCTCGTCGAAGCGGAACATCACAGCCGCCCCAACACTTCGATCAAATTGCCTGCCTGCTGCGCGTCACACCCGCGCAGGTCGGTGACTACTCCGTTGGGCAGCCGAGCCTGCACGTTCATCGCGGGAGCCGGCGCCGGCGGCGCGGCATTGAGGCTGACCTCGACGAACGAGGGTGCCTGCATCTCCACGACGCCTCGCGACGCCGCTCTCTCGTACTGACGGACCCAGGCGCTCAACTGATTGGCGTTGATGCCGCACTCGCGCGCCAACCTGGCCATCGACACCCCGGGCGCGCGACACGCCAAGATCAGCTCGCGCTTGGCCTGCGCGTCATACACGCTGCGGCCATCGCGCTTGCGGCCCACAACAAGCCGCCTTGCCAAATCCGAAATCGTCTCGTCTGACATCACGTTCCCACGTACCGTACATGGGAACGTAGGGTCTCAGTCGGGCGTTCGAATCACACGACGTAGTTGGACGACCGCTTACGTAACATCCGCTGCATGTCTAGATGCACAGCACCAGTACGTGGACACAGCTCAGCGGCAGCCGCTGCGGCCTGCCCTGCATGTCGTTACCGCAGCAGCTACCGCTATGGCGGTGGTTACCCCAGCGGCTACACCTCCTCCTACTCCTCCTCGGGCAGCGGCGGGGGCGGCTATAGCGGAGGGGGTGGTGGTAGCAGGTCCAGCGGCGGAGCAAGGCCGCGCTGGTCGCGAGCCGGTTCTTCCGTCTCGTACACGCCTGCCCAAGTGCAATCACTAACGCCAATCCGCAATGCCGTCGAGACGAAAGCGGCGGAGCAGCCTGCCCTTCGCGACGTGTTTTTGTGCCACGCGTGGGACGACCGACAAGGGGCCGCTAAGCAGCTGCACGATTTGCTTGAGGCCGCGGGTGTCAAAGTCTGGTTCAGCGAGAAGGACCTTGGCCTCGGCGTGCCGATGATGCGCGCCATCGACAAGGGCTTGGCGGCTTCGCGCATCGGCCTCATCTTGGTGACCCCTGCGTTGCTGGCCCGGCTCCCCAAAGAGAGCGTCGCCGACAAAGAGCTTTCGGCCCTCTTGGCGTCTTGGCGGGTAATCGGCTCGTTCCTATCGTGCACAACACGACGTATGAAGCTCTCCGCAATGTCAGCCCCTTGCTTGCGTCCCGAAGCGGCCTGGACACTGCAGAAGACTCAATGGCAGTAGTCGCCGCCAAAATTGCCGAGCTGGTCGCCGTTGAGCCGGTCGAGACCTGAATGCGGCTGGCTTCGGCACCCCCTAGGCCTTGAACTTCAGTTGGCTCACGCGAAGCGTTTAGGCTAAGGCAGCAGTCTCCGAGAGCCGCGATTCGCGCGCCCGTCGCAATCAGCACGAGGACTGGACGGTCGCCGCATCAGGTGATATTTTCCAATCTGTGGCAGTGCGTCGAGCCTGTCTCTCTCGCCCTTAAACCCGCGACCTCGTAGGTCCAAAAGCGGCTAGGGGAACAGATAGGGGATCAGGCGCCTGTTACGAAATATAATCATCAGGGCTGGCGCGCCTTTCAGGCATTCTTTCTAACTCCTCCAGGACCATCGGGACGCGTGTTCTAAATAACGGCTGAGATCGCGCTGCTGTCACCAGAATGGGCAGGCGCAACGCGGCAAGAAGTTCGATGTCTGCCCAATGTGCAAGAAGGCCGTGAGCGTTCAGTTCAAAGGTACGACGTTTTCCGCCTGGCTGCTCATGTTTGTCGTCTTGTCTTCTGGGGCGGGCTACATTTTTGGCAGCCTGGCTTGCATCACACTCTTGGTCGCGGCGATTCCTGTCACGCTCTTCGCAAGCGTGCATCAGGCTTCGCCTGCTGTCGGCCGCCCCTCATATCAAACGTTGGCCACGCGTGGAAGCATCTCGGTGCGCCAGCAGAGTCCTTTCACAAAAGGTTGAATATGGAACAGAGTAGCGTTGCCGTCGGAGCTTCACACGATCATCAGATTCAACCGCCATTGCCAGCGACGTTTGGGTTGGGAGAACGCGTTCGCAAAAAGTCGGGCGCGGCGTGGCAAGGCCATATCGTCGGCTGGTACAGCACGAAACTGACGCCAGAGGGCTACGCCGTCGAGTCCGAAGCACATCCAGGCTCGGTGCAGATTTACCCGGTCGCGGCGCTTGAGCGCGTGGACTAACTCTCCATCGAGCGGACGCCTTCGCGCACCCGCACCCGACCTTGCGAGGATGGAGATAGAGGAGAAGCTTGTGCTCAACCGTGACGGGTTCCGGCACCCTGAGCCGCATGAGCCGCAGATGTGGTATCGGAGATCGTGGACGGTCCCCGCCTTGATCCTGTCAACTGCCGTCTTCGGCTGTGCCACGCAGCGCCCCGGCGTGAGCGACGGGGCGTCAATGGGTGCCTATGAAGACAACTACGTCTTGCGCAGCGAGCGCGAAGAGCGCACGCCAAACTCGACGTGGTGCACGGCGGAGCGAGCTGGCTTCGCACCGGTAAATGCCAGATTCTTGCTGGACGACCGCTTCGCAATGTGGTCGACCCAGGTTCAGGCAGTCGATGGACGAATGGTTCATGCGAAGGCCACGCGACACATGCTCGAGGCGCTGGCGGCGATCCGGCAGCAGTGAGTTTGTCGGCTGCTACCGGCCGACGCGACACGCTTCGAGCAAACCGCCTTAGAGCGGTCGGTGGAGGACGTCCCATCTTGGCCGCGTGATGTCACTCACGCGTCGCACGGATTCGCCGAGGACTGCCGTATCCCTGAGCGTCGCGGAGAGCGGCGCCAAGT
>JANYBE010000312.1 GCA_025360945.1 Rhizobacter sp.
TTGACCTCGCGCTCGAAAATATGCACTTATTTCATGTAGCAGTGGCGGCGCATCAAGAATAACGCAAAACCTTCAATCCAAGTGAATCTGGGCTGTCTCCGGCCCAGAAATACATGAAACTTGCGAAGGTCCCGCTAGGCCCTCCTGGCCGGGAAACTATGAAACGTTTCCGCGTTCGCCCGGTCCTGCAGTTAGGCTCACTGTCTGAGCCTGCACTTCACTGCTTCCGCACACGCCTCGTCAAACCTCCCAGTCGTGCCAAATGCACGCCCGCTCCGCACGCTTGCAGTGCGCGTCCAGTTGCGATCGCGCACCCGCGATCTCGGCTTTCGGGCGAAGTATGAGCCGCGTGGGCGCTATGCGAAAAGGCATTGCAGCGCCTCCTGGTATCGCGCAGCGGTGTGCTCAACCACCACCGCCGGCAAGGTCGGTGCCGGCGGGCGCTTGTTCCATGGTCGGCCGTCGACGACTGCCGCTTCGAGCCAGTCCCGCACGAACTGCTTGTCATAGCTCGGCGGATTGATGCCCTCTTGGTAACCATCGAGCGGCCAGTAGCGTGACGAGTCAGGGGTCAGCACCTCATCCATCAGCATGAGCTCGTCATTCGCGTCCAAGCCGAACTCGAACTTCGTGTCGGCAATGATCAAGCCCTTGGACAGCGCCAGCGTTGCCGCCGTCGTGTACAGCGCGATCGAGATCTCGCGCACCTTGCTCGCCAGCTCCGCGCCGACAATCTCGCTCATGCGTGCGAAGTCGATGTTCTCGTCGTGGTCGCCCATGTCGGCCTTGGTCGCCGGCGTGAAGATCGGCTCCTGCAGCTTACTAGCGTTCTTCAGGCCCGCAGGCAAATTGACGCCACACACGGCCTGGTTCTGCTGGTACTCCTTCCAGCCACTGCCGGCGAGGTAGCCACGCACCACCGCCTCGACCGGCAAGGGTCGCAGGCGCTTGACCAGCATCGAGCGGCCGCGCACCTGCTAGCGCTCCTCGGCCGTCACGACGCTGCACGGGTCGTCGCCGGTCAGGTGGTTCGGCACGATGTGGCCCAGGTGCGCGAACCAGAACAGCGCCATCTGTGTCAGCAGTTCGCCCTTTCCCGGAATGCCCTCGCCCATCACTACGTCGAACGCGCTGAGGCGATCGGTCGCCACCATCAACAAGCGGTCGGCGCCGACCGCGTAGTTGTCGCGGACCTTGCCCTTGGCCAGCAGCGGCAGCGAGGTGATCGTGGTGGTGAGCAGTGCGGCCGACATGACTTCCTTTCAGCGCGACAGACAGCCCGCCGCAGTCGATGAGTCCCACCGATTGTAGTAAGCACCCCCAACGAAACACCCAGCCGAAGCCGGGCTAGCGGGTCGCAGCGGCGAAGCCGTCAGACCACCGTCTGCGCCAGCTCACCCTTCGAGTAGCGCAGCGCTATCTGCACCAGCGTCTGCGCCTTGATCTTGGCCGCCTGACCCTCGCAGCCGAACTCCACATAGCGCTGGCGGCAGATCTGCTTGGCGGCCTCGCGCGCCGGTTTGAGGTAGTCGCGCGGGTCGAACTTGTCGGGGTTCTGCGCCATGTACTTGCGAATCGCCGCCGTCATCGCCAGTCGCACATCGGTGTCGATGTTGATCTTGCGCACCCCGTGCTTGATCGCCTCTTGGATCTCTTCGACCGGCACGCCGTAGGTCTCCTTCATGTTGCCGCCATACTCGCGGATGACTGCCAGCAGATCCTGCGGCACGCTGCTCGAGCCGTGCATCACAAGGTGCGTGTTTGGGATGCGCTTGTGGATCTCCTTGATGCGACCGATCGCGAGAATGTCGCCGGTCGGCTTGCGCGTGAACTTGTAGGCGCCGTGGCTGGTGCCGATCGCGATCGCGAGCGCATCGAGCTGTGTACGCTTGACGAAGTCAGCCGCTTCTTCCGGGTCGGTCAGCAGTTGCTCCATCGTCATCAATGATTCGGTACCGTGGCCGTCTTCCTTGTCGCCCTTCATGGTCTCTAGCGACCCCAGGCAGCCGAGTTCGCCCTCGACCGTGACGCCCAGCTTGTGAGCCATGTCGACAACCTTGCTCGTCACGTCGACGTTGTAGTCGAAGCTCGCGATCGTCTTGCCGTCGGCCTGAAGCGAGCCGTCCATCATCACCGAGCTGAAGCCGAGATTGATCGCTCCCTGGCACACGTCCGGGCTCTGGCCGTGGTCCTGGTGCATCACCAGCGGAATGTGCGGCCAGCTCTCGACAGCCGCCTGGATCAAGTGCTTGATGAAAGGCTCGCCGGCGTACTTGCGTGCGCCCGCGCTGGCCTGCAGGATCACCGGCGCGCCGACCTCGTCGGCTGCGGTCATCACCGCCTGCACCTGCTCCAGGTTGTTGACGTTGAACGCCGGGATGCCGTAGCCGTTCTCAGCGGCGTGGTCGAGCAGTTGACGCATGGAAACGAGCGGCATGAAAGTCCCCTGAAGGTGTCGGTGAAACCGTGCTGTAACTCGGCGAGATTGTAGCCAGCGCGGTCAACCGACCCGCTCGGCGTGATAGCCCTGCGTCCGCATCGCAGCGAGAATGGTCTCGATGTGCGCGACGCCGCGCGTCTGCACCACGACCTCGATCTGCGCGCGCTCCACCGACAGCGACGAGAACGCGCGCTGATGCTGCACCTCGTCGATGTTCGCGCCGAGCTTGCCGAGCAGCGTGGCGACATCGGCGAGCGCGCCCGGCACGTCGCGTACGTCCAAGCGCAGCCGCGCCAGACGGCCCGACTTCACCATGCCGCGCTCGATGATCTCGGCCAGCACCAGCGGCTCGATGTTGCCGCCGGACAGGATCAGACCTACCTTCTTTCCCTTGAAGCGCGCGCCGTGCTTCATCAGTGCGGCGAGGCCAACGCCCCCCGCGCCTTCGACCACCGTCTTCTCGATCTCGAGCAGCAGCAAAATCGCCTGCTCGATGTCGTCCTCGCCGACCAGCAGCACGTCGCCGACGCGCTCGCGGATCAGGGGCAGCGTGAGCGTGCCCGGAACCTTCACGGCGATGCCGTCGGCGATCGTCGCCTGTGCGCTCTCGTGTTGTTCGCCATGCATCGCATTCCACGCCGCGGGGAAGCGCTCGGTCTGCACGCCGATCACCTCGATGTCGGGGCGCAGCGCACGCGCCGCGGTCGCCACGCCCGAGATCAATCCACCCCCGCCGATGGCCACCAGCAACGTGTCGATCTGCGGCTGCTGGGCGAGCATCTCCAGGCCGATCGTGCCCTGCCCGGCCATCACCGCGAGGTCATCGAACGGATGCACCAGCGTCAGGCCGCGGTCGCGCGCAAGTTGCATGCCGTAGGCGCGCGCGTCGTCGAAAGTGTCGCCTTCGAGCACGACGTTCGCACCGAAGCCGCGCGTGCGTTCAACCTTCACGGCCGGCGCGAAGCGCGGCATCACGATAGTCGCCGGAATGCCCATGCGCTGCGCGTGGTACGCGACACCCTGCGCGTGGTTGCCGGCCGACACCGCAAGCACACCGCTGGCGCGCTCGGCGGGTGTCAGCTGCGCCATCTTGTTCAGTGCGCCGCGTTCCTTGAACGACGCGGTGAACTGCAGGTTCTCGAACTTGAGGAAGACCTCGCAACCCGTCATCGCCGACAACGTGCGCGACGGCATGCACGGCGTGTCGATGATTTCGCCACACAGCCGCTCGGCGGCGGCTTGGATGTCTGCAAGGGTCAGGCTCGGGATCGTCATCCCTGCATTGTCACGCGACTCACGCCACGCGGCATACCTTCAGCATGTTGGTGCCGCCAGGATGGCCCATCGGCTCGCCGCAGGTGATCGCGTAGGTGTCGCCCGGCTTGAGCACGCCGCGCTCCACCAGCAGCGCCTCGGCCTTCGCGAGCGCTTCGTCACGGTCGGCAAAATTGGGCATCAGCATCGGCGAGACATTGCGGTACAACGCCATGCGGCGCTGGCTCGTCAGCTGCGACGTGAGGCCGTAGATGGGCACGTGGATGCGATGCCGGCTCATCCACAGCGCCGTCGATCCCGACTCGGTCAACGCGAGGATCGCCTTGCACCCCAGGTGATAAGCGGTGAACAGCGCGCCCATCGCGATCGACTGGTCGATGCGCGCGAACTGCTTGTTCGTGAAGCTCGCGTCGAGCGCGATCTC
>JANYBE010000328.1 GCA_025360945.1 Rhizobacter sp.
CCGGGCGAAATCACCGCAGTGCGAAGCACGGAGGTTGCCCGATGAGCACGCCCGGCCTGGACCCACAAGCCCTCGCACGCCTGACCGCCGCGCTCACCCGTCTGATCGATGGGAACCGCTTGCCTGGTGTGGTTGCGATGATTGCGCGGCGCGGGCAGGTGGGCTACCTCAAGAGTCTGGGCCGCCAGGACCCGCAGCGCGGCACGCCGATGCGCGCCGATGCGGTGTTTCGGGTCCATTCGATGACCAAGCCCATCGTGTCACTCGCGACGATGATGCTGGTCGAGCAAGGTCTGCTGCAGCTCAGCGACCCGGTGGCGTTGTACCTGCCGGTATTCTCTGCCGCGCGCGTCGGCGTCGAGCGCGAGGGGCGCTTCGACCTCGTTCCTGCGCGGCGGCCGATGACGATCCATGACCTGCTGCGCCACACGGCAGGGTTCACTTACGAGCACTACGCCGTGTCCGCGGTGCGGCGTCGCTACATTGCTGCGCGGCTGGGCGCGCGCGAACGCAGCAACGCTGAACAGATCGCCACGCTCGCCGCCCTGCCGCTGATGTACGAGCCCGGCTCGATGTGGGAGTACAGCCGTGCCACCGATGTGCTCGGACGCGTGCTCGAAGTCGCCACTGGCCAGCCGCTGGGCGTGCATCTGCAGGCCGCGATCTTCGACCCGCTGGGGATGAGCGAGACCGGCTTTGAGTTGCCCAGTACCGTGCTCGCGCGCGTCGCCGAACCGTTCGCGCGCGATCCCGACACCGATGCGCCCTCGACGCTGTTCGACGTGCGTGCGCCGGCCGCGTTGCAAAACGGCGGTGCCGGCCTGCTGTCGACGACGGCCGACTACGCACGCTTTCTGCAACTGCTGCTGAACGGCGGCCGTCTGGGCCAAGTGCGCCTGCTCGGGCGCAAGACGGTCGAGACGATGACGGCCGACCACCTGCTCACGATCCCGCGCACGCCCGATGTGCTGCCGCCCGATCACGGCTTCGGTCTGGGCTTTGCGGTCAAGACGCAGCTCGGCGGCGGTGTCGAGCCTGGCTCGGTCGGCAGCTATGGCTGGAGCGGCTCAGCCGGAACGGCCTTCTTCGTCGACCCGCAGGAGAGCATGTTCGCGATTGTGATGACCCAGGCGCCGGGCCAGTTCGACGAAGTGCGAGAGCTGTTCCGTCAGCTGGTCTATGCGGCCATCGAAGATTGATGTCGGTGCGCCGGTGCTCGCGGGCATCGGACTGGGCGCCAACCTCGGCAACGCGCGGGCGACGCTGGACGCCGCGATCGAGGCGCTCGCGCTGCTGATCGACAGCACGCTGCGCGCGACCTCGGCCATCTACCGCAGTGCGCCGATCGACTCGAGCGGGCCGGACTACCTGAATGCGGTCGTGCTGCTTGACACGCGGCTCGCACCGTACACCTTGCTCGCCGAACTGCAGCGCATCGAGCTTGCGCATGGCCGCGAGCGGCCGTACCGCAACGCACCGCGCACGCTCGACCTCGATCTGCTGTTCTATGGCGAACAGCGTATCGCCACGCCGACGCTGGTCGTGCCGCACCCACGCCTGCACAAGCGCGCGTTCGTCCTGCGCCCGCTCGCCGAGCTCGTACCGGCGCTGATGATCCCGGGGCATGGCAGTGTGACCGAATTGCTCACGGCGCTTGCGGAGCAGCGCGCCGATAAACTTTCCCGATGAACGCGATCCCCGTCTCGCTGCAAACCGTGCTGCTGCTCGCGGCGTCAAACGTATTCATGACGTTCGCCTGGTACGGTCACCTGAAGAACTTCGCTGACAGGCCCTGGTACTGGGCTGCGCTCGTCAGCCGGGGCATCGCGCTGTTCAAGTACCTGCTTCAGGTGCCGGGCAACCGGATCGGCTTTGTCGGTGGCCTATCGCTGGCGCAGCTCAAGATCACGCAGGAGGTGATCACGCTGGTGGTGTTCGTGCCGTTCGCCTTGTTTGACATGGACCAGACGTTCAAGCTGGACTTCTTCTGGGCAGGCCCGTGCATGGTCGGTGCGGTCTACTTCATCTTTCGCGATCGATGAGCACCTCCACCCTCGCTCCCGGCCTGCAGCGCTTTCGGCACATCGTGATCGAAGGGCCTATCGGCGTGGGCAAGAGCTCGCTCGCGCGCAAGCTCGCAGCCCGCCTGGGTGCCGAGCTGCAGCTGGAGCAGCCCGATGAAAACCCCTTTCTGGCGCGCTTCTATGCCGACATGCCGGGTTACGCGTTCCAGACCCAGCTGTTCTTTCTGTTCCAGCGCATGAAGCAAGTGCAGGCCGCGGCGCAGCCGGGCATCTTCGTGAGTGCGGTGGTCGGGGACTTCCTGTTCGCTAAGGACGCGCTGTTCGCGCGGCTGACGCTCAGCGACGATGAGTTTCGTCTGTACGCGCAGATGTACGCGCAGATCGCACCGCAGGTGCGCGAGCCCGATCTCGTCGTGTGGTTGCAGGCCTCGCCCGAGACGCTGCTGCAGCGCATCCGCCGCCGCGCGATCAGTATGGAGCTGGGCTTGACGTCCGAATACCTGCAGCGTCTGTGCGACGCGTACGTGGAGTACTTCCACGCCTACGAAGGTGCGCCGGTGTTCGCGATCGGCACCGAGCACTTCAACCCGGTTGACCGCGCGGCCGACTTCGAGACGCTGTTGGAGCGCCTGGCTCTGTTTAAGGGGCCGCGCGAATTCTTCAATTCGCACGTCGAGATCCCGTTCGGCTGATTGCGGCCGCTTACACTGCCGCCGTGTCAATTCGATGACGCGACCGTGACACCGTGCACCCAGGGAGAGTTGGAATGTTGTTCGGCAAGCTGCTGCCCCGAGAGGGCAACTTTTTCGATCTGTTCAACCAGCATGGCGGCTTCATTGTCGAGGGCGCGCGAGCCTTCATCCTGCTGATCCAGAACTATGGCGACCTGACGCTGCGCGAGAAGTACGCCAGCGAGGTCGACCGCGCGGAGAAACAGGCCGATCGCGTCACCGCAGAGGTGAACCGGCTGCTGCACAAGACCTTCATCACGCCGATCGACCGCGAGCAGATTCACGGCCTGATCAACGCGATGGATGACATCCTCGATTTGCTGCAGGACGCGACCGAAACCATGTCGCTGTACGACGTGCGCGCGATGACCGAAGACGTGCTGCGCCTGGGCGATCTCAGCGCCAAATGCTGCGAGCGCGTGCAGCATGCCGTCTCTCTGCTGCCGCGCATCAGCCAGGCCGAGGCGGCCGAGGCCGCGATCAAGACCTGCGAAGAGATCGACAAGCTCGAGTCCGATGCCGACCGGGTGATGCGCTCGGCGATGTCCAAGCTATTCCGCGAGGAGATGGACGTGCGCGAGCTGATCAAGCTCAAGGCGATCTACGAGTTGCTCGAATCGATCTCTGACCGCTGCGAGGACGTGGCGAACCTGATCGAGGGCGTCGTCCTCGAGAACTCATGACGGCCTCCCATCCTTGCGGCTGCGCCGCAGTGCGACCGCCCGCGGGAGTCGGGTCTTTCTCGGGGCGGCCCGGCGGGGCGGCCCGCTCCGCAGCTTGAGGCCGTACTGATGGGTTCCATTCAGACGGGCTTCTGGGTCGTCGCGCTCCTGGTCGTGCTGGCCATTGCCTTCGACTTCATGAACGGATTCCACGACGCGGCGAACGCCATCGCCACCGTCGTCTCCACCGGCGTGCTCAAGCCGCAGCAGGCGATCGTGTTCGCCGCGTTCTTCAACGTGCTGGCGATCCTGGTCTTTCACCTGAACGTCGCGGCCACCATTGGCAAGGGCATCGTGCTGCCCGGTGTGGTCGATCACCATGTGGTGTTCGGTGCGCTGATCGGCGCGATCTTCTGGAACATCGTGACCTGGTGGTACGGCATCCCGTCGAGCTCATCGCACGCTCTGATCGGCGGCATCGTCGGTTCGGTGATCGCCAAGGCCGGCGCGGGGTCGCTGATCGCGGCCGGGATCTGGAAGACGGTGCTGTTCATCTTCCTGTCGCCGCTGCTGGGCTTCCTGCTCGGCTCGCTGCTGATGGTGTTGGTCGCGAACCTGTGCAAACGCAGTTCGCCGCTGCGCGTGGACAACCTTTTCCGGCGCCTGCAACTGGTCTCGGCCGGCCTGTACAGCCTGGGTCACGGCGGTAACGACGCACAAAAGACCATCGGCATCATCTGGATGCTGCTGATCGCGACTAACTACTCAGCGGCCGGCGACACGCTGCCGCCGAGCTGGGTGATCTGGTGCTGCTATCTCGCGATCGGTGCGGGCACGATGTTCGGCGGCTGGCGCATCGTCAAGACCATGGGGCAGAAGATCACCAAGCTCAAGCCGGTGGGTGGCTTTTGCGCCGAGGCGGGTGGCGCAATCACGCTGTTCCTGGCGACCGCGTTGGGTGTGCCAGTCTCGACGACGCACACGATCACCGGCGCGATCGTCGGCGTCGGCTCGGTCCAGCGCGCCTCGGCGGTGCGCTGGGGCGTGGCGGGCAACATCGTCTGGGCGTGGATCTTCACGATCCCGGCCTCGGCCTTCGTCGCTGGGGTCTTCTACTGGATCGGGCGCGCGCTGTTCGTCTGAACCGTCTTGGCTTCGGCTTGATATTCGAAATAGCGCTGCGCGCTGAACGCGAGCGTCGCCATCAGTACGCCACCGCCGACGACCAGTGCGATCACCACGCCGATCACCGTGGCCCAACTCATGCGGTGCTGCGGCCCGGTCGGGTTGAAGCGTGCGTTCCAACGCTCGTCCGGCGTGAGACCGTAGATGATTGCGCTGAACATGCCGATCGCGACCATCAGGCCGAGCAGGGGAATCAAGACCCACGCGAGATGGTCGTCACCGCCGAGTTGGCGCATGCGCTGCACTCCGTAGAGCCCGACAAGTGTCGGCCAGACGAAGAGCCAGCCCCAGCGGTCTGCGAAGCCGTGAAGGTAGAAACGGTGTAGGCCGAGGCTGCCGGCGGCCACCGCAAGCCAGGTCGCGAAGGTCTTGGACTTGTAGCCTTGCGGGTCGGCCGTCACGCGCCGTCCTTCGGGTCGTTCGCTTGCCCCGGGCCGAGTGCCTTCTGCATGATCACGACGTCGCACCACCGGTCGAACTTCCAGCCGGCGGCCTTCATCACTCCGACGTGCTCGAAGCCCAGCGAGCGGTGTACGCCGATCGATCCGAGGTTCGCCGAGTCGCCGATCACCGCGAGCATCTGGCGGGCGCCGGCCGCCTCGCTGCGAACCAGCAGTTCGGCCAACAGCAGCCGGCCCAGACCCTGGCCCTTGGCATCGGCGGCGAGATAGACCGAGTCCTCAAGGCAGAAGCGGTAGGCCTTGCGCGGCCGGAAGTGGTTGGCGTAGGCGTAGCCGAGCACTGCGCCGTCGCGCACCACGACCAGCCACGGCAGGCCCTTGGACAACACGTCGTCGCGACGCCGCGCCATCTCGGCTTGGTCGGGTGCGTCGAGTTCGAAGGTGCCGGTGCCGTTCAGCACGTTCCAACCGTAGATGGCGGTGATCGCGGGCAGGTCGGCGTGGGTGCTGGGGCGGATCAACAGGGCGGGCGTACTCATCGGTTTCCTCTTGGCTGGAAGCTGAGTTTATAATGCGCGGTTTCGTTGGTGGCCGGACGAGTGGCCGGCGCTCTCCAGACCGACGAGCTTGTGGTCGGTCGCTGCAGTGCAGAAGTCGACGTGCAAGGGAGACCTGCCTCAACGGGGTGGGTCATTTGAAATCTAAGGAACAGTCATGGTCGTGATCCGTCTTTCGCGTGGTGGTGCCAAAAAGCGCCCGTTCTTCAACATCGTCGTCGCCGACTCGCGCACCCGCCGCGACGGTCGCTTCATCGAGCGCGTGGGCTTCTACAACCCCGTGGCCGCGGGCGGCGAACAGCCTCTGCGCGTCTCCTTCGACCGTATCGAGCACTGGACCAGCACCGGCGCGCAAATGTCGCCGACGGTTGCGCGCCTGGTCGCGCAAGCCAAGATCGCGGCCTGAGCTGCCTGAGCAGGGCGCAGTGACCACTGCTGCGCGGCTGCCCGTGAAACCTGCGGGTGCCGACCCCGCCTGGCCCGACGATGCGATCGAGGTCGGGCGCATCGTCGACGCTTGGGGGCTGAAGGGCTGGATCAAGGTTCAACCCTTTGCCGCCGATCCACAGGCGCTGTTTTCGTCGCGTCGCTGGTTCATCCTGCCGTCCGAGAAGGCAGGCGTCGCGCGCCCGGTCGGCGTGGTCGGTTCGCTGCCGACGCTGCTCAAGATCACCCAGGTCAAGGACCATGGTGAGGTGGTCGTCGCGCTCGCCCAGGAGGTGCCTGACCGCACCGCCGCGGAGGCGATGCGCGGTGCGCGCGTGTTCATCGGCCGCGCCAGCTTCCCCACGCCTGAGCCGGACGAGTTCTACTGGATCGATCTGATTGGCCTCGATGTGTTCAATCGCGAAGGTGCTGCGCTCGGCGCGGTCGTGGGGCTAATCGACACCGGCCCGCACAGCGTGCTGCGCGTGATGCCTGCCGGCGAGACCAAGCAAGAGGCCGAGCGCCTGATTCCGTTCGTCGGCGCCTATGTCGACGAAGTCAGACTCGAATATCGCCGCATCATCGTGGACTGGGGTCTGGACTACTGAAGCCGGCGATGCGGTTCGACGTCATCACGCTTTTCCCCGAATTGTTTGCGCCGCACCTGACGCAAGGCATTACGCGGCGTGCGTTCGAGTCGGGGCAGCTGGAAGTGAAGCTCTGGCAGCTGCGCGACCACGCCGACAACAACTACCGCCGCGTCGACGATCGACCTTACGGGGGTGGCCCGGGAATGGTGATGCTGGTCGAGCCCCTTGAGCGTGCGCTCGCGGCGGTTCGCACCGTGCGCATGGATGCGGCGCCGCTCATTCATTTCACGCCGACCGGCAAACGCATTGATCAAGCTGTGGTGCGCGAATTCGCCGCCTCGAGGGGCGCGATCTTGTTGTGCGGGCGCTACGAGGGCATCGACCAGCGTTTTGTCGACGCGCATGTCGATGTCGAACTGAGCCTGGGCGACTTTGTCCTGTCGGGTGGTGAACTGCCCGCGCTTGCCCTGCTCGACGCTGTCGCGCGGCTGCAGGATGGTGTGCTCGGCGACGCGCAATCGCACCAGCAGGACAGCTTCGAGGACGGCCTGCTCGATTGCCCGCACTACAGCCGCCCCGAAGTGCTGGCCAGCGAGAATGGTGACCGCGCCGTGCCCGCGGCGCTGCTGTCCGGTCATCACGCGGAGATAGCGCGCTGGCGGCGCGTGCAATCGCTCACACTAACTGCACGGCGCCGTCCGGACCTGATCGCCGCTGCGAGGGCGGCTGGGCGCCTGAGCAAGGCCGATGAGGCCTACCTGAAGACGCTTGGGCTATAATTGAAGGCTTTTCGATCCTCTGCAGCGCAGGAGCATCGACGTTGTCAATGACTCCAGTCACCGCTCCACCCAACTCCATCAACGCGTTGGCATGATCGATTCGGAGAAACCATGGACCTGATCCAGACCCTCGAGCGGGAAGAAATCACCCGTCTCAACAAGACCATCCCGCCGTTCGCGCCGGGTGACACCGTGATCGTCAGCGTCAACGTCGTCGAAGGCACGCGCAAGCGCGTCCAAGCGTTCGAAGGCGTCGTGATCGCCAAGCGCAACCGCAGCCTCAATTCGAGCTTCATCGTGCGCAAGATCTCAAGCGGCGAAGGCGTGGAACGCACGTTCCAGCTCTACAGCCCGTTGATCGCCTCGATCGAAGTCAAGCGCCGCGGCGACGTGCGCCGTGCCAAGCTGTACTACCTGCGCAGCCGTTCGGGCAAATCGGCTCGGATCAAGGAGAAGCTCGCCTGATCGGCGACGAGGGGCGGCTTGCTGCCTCGACCGGAGGCCGCCTCTTGTGGGCGGCCTTTTGCATTGCACACCACCATGGCCCTGAGTTTCGATCCGCAAAAATTGCCCGTCGTCGCCGTGGACGATCATCTGCCTGCCCTTACCGCGGCCGTGCTGCGCTCTGACGACGTTCGGCGACGCTTTCTGGTGCCGCCGGTTTGGACGCCAGAGGTCAAGACCGAACCGCGTTTCAACGAGCGTGCACCGACCCACGCTTCGGTGCTGGTCGCGCTGGTCGA
Source organism: Rhizobacter sp. (assembly GCA_025360945.1). Classification (GTDB taxonomy): domain Bacteria; phylum Pseudomonadota; class Gammaproteobacteria; order Burkholderiales; family Burkholderiaceae_C; genus LMDS01. The sequence continues at coordinate 8,099 of JANYBE010000328.1, forward strand.
GCGCGATGAGCTGACCGTCTTGCTGACGCAGCGCACCGATCACCTGAACGACCATCCGGGCCAGGTCAGCTTTGCCGGCGGCCGCGTCGAATCCACCGATGCGGATGCCGCTGCGACGGCACTGCGCGAGGCCCACGAAGAGATCGGCGTGGAAGCCGCGTTCATCGACGTGCTCGGCGCGATGCCGACCTACACGACCGGCACCGGCTTCATCGTGACGCCCATTGTCGCGCTGGTGCGTCCCGGCTTCACGTTGAACGCCGACCCGTTCGAAGTCGCCGCTGTGTTCGAGGTGCCGCTCGCCTTCCTGATGAACCCGGCAAATCACCGGCGCCACGCCATCGACGTGAACGGCGCGCGGCGCGAGTTCCTGTCCATGCCGTGGGACGGCATCGATGACCAGGGCCAACCGCGCCGCTACTTCATCTGGGGAGCGACTGCGGCGATGCTACGCAATCTCTATCGTTTTCTCGCTGCCTGAAACAAAGCGTGCGTCGCTATCATCCGCGAACATGAGTTTCTTCGCCGTTCTGTTCGCGCTGCTGATCGAGCAACTCAAACCGCTGCCGCGTGCCAACGTGGTGCACGATTCGTTGACGGGCTGGATGCGCTGGACCGGCCGCAACTTCGACGCCGGTCGCGATCACCACGCCTGGGTCGTCTGGAGCATCACGGCCGTTGTGCCTGCGCTGATCGCCTGGAGCGTGCACGCGGGCCTGGGGCACTTCAACGTTTTGCTCGCGCTAGCGTGGAACGTGGCGGTGCTCTACCTGACGCTCGGCTTTCGTCAATTCAGTCACTACTTCACCGACATTCGCGACGCGCTCGATCGCGGCGACGAGACCGAAGCGCGGCGCCTGCTGTCGGAGTGGCGCCATCTCGACGCCAGCGAGCTTCCTCGCACCGAGTTGCTGCGCCACGTGATCGAGCATTCGCTGTTGGCGGCGCACCGCCACGTGTTCGGCGTGTTCTTCTGGTTCGTATTGCTGTCGTCGTTCGGCCTCGGCCCCGCGGGCGCGGTGCTGTACCGCATGGCCGAATTTGCGAGCCGCTACTGGGGCTTCAAGAGCCGCACGATCGACGCGCCGGTGAACGACCGGCTGCTGAATCTGTCGCAGTACCTGTTCAATCTGCTCGACTTCGTGCCGGCACGGCTCACCGCGTTCGGGTTTGCCGTGGTCGGCAATTTCGAGGAGGCCGTGACCTGCTGGCGTCGTGATGCCGGGCTCTGGAAGCACCCGAACGAAGGCATCATACTGGCCGCGGCGGCGGGCGCGGTCGGCGTGCAGCTCGGGGGGAATGCGGCACCAGGCGTGACGCCGGACCGCTCGAAGACTTTCGAGGCCGGTGCCGCCGCCGATGCGATGAACGCCGAAGGCTCTACGCCGGGTCTGCCACCCGAGCCCGGCCACCTGCGCAGCATCGTCGGGTTGGTGTGGCGTTCGGTCGTGTTGTGGATGTTGCTGCTGGCCTTGCTGTCACTGGCCAACCTCGTCGGATAGCGCTCAGCGTCGCGAGACCAACTCGCTAAGGATCTCGCCATAGATCCGGTAGCGCGACTCGCTGATCTCACCGCGCTCAAGCGCTGCGCGCACACCGCAACCCGGCTCGTGCTGGTGCGTGCAGTTGTAGAACTTGCAGTCCGCGTGCTTGCGCAGATCGGGCATCAGTTTCGCGAGTTGGGCGGCGTCGATCTGGCGCAAGCCGAACTCCTGGAAACCTGGTGAATCGATCAGCGCGGTGCCGAGTTCGACCTTGTCCAGCCAGTACCACTGCGTCGTCGTTGTCGTGTGGCGGCCCGAGTTCAATGCCTGCGAGACCTCGCCAATCTGCGCCTTGGCGTCGGGTGCGAGCAGGTTGATCAGCGTGCTTTTCCCTGTGCCGCTGGGGCCGAGAACGAACGTGGCCTGGCCTTCCAGGAGCGGCATCAGCGCCTCGCGTGCCTGATCGGGTTTGGCTTTCAATGCGAGTTCAATCACGTCGACGCCGAACGCCGCATAAGGTGCCAGCCGCGCGCGCGCCGCGTCTATGGCAGGCAGATCGGACTTGTTCAGCACGATGCGCGCGGGAATGCCGGCGCTTTCGGCCGCGACCAGTGCGCGGGCGAGTTGCGACTCGCTGAACACGGGCTCCGCCGCCACAAGAATCAACAATTGATCGAGGTTGGCGGCAAACGACTTGGTCTTCCATTCGTCTTGCCGGAACAGCAGGTTGCGGCGTGGCTCGACGTGCTCGATCACGCCTTCGTCGCCGGAAGGCTGCCAGCGCACGCGG
>JANYBE010000337.1 GCA_025360945.1 Rhizobacter sp.
CTGACCTCAGCCAACGCCACGCAGCAGCGCGCGCTCGAACTCATCCGTCAGATCCACTCGTAGTCAGAACCGAGCACCCCAGCTTCAAGCTATCTCCTTGAAGCAAAAGCGAAATACGCGCATTCGACGGTGGAACTTCAGATTAACGGCCAGGAGCGCCAGGTCGACGCCGACCCGTCCACCCCAATTCTCTGGGCGCTGCGCGACACGCTGGGCTGGACAGGCACCAAGTTCGGCTGCGGCGCCGCTCTGTGCGGTGCCTGCACGGTGCAATTGAACGGACAGGCGATCCGCTCCTGCGTGACGCCCATTTCTGCGGCGGCGGGGCAAAGGATCACCACCATCGAAGCCGTCACCGGCGGCAGCAACAAGGTGGGCAAGGCGGTGCACGAGGCCAGGGTTAAGCGTGACGTGGCGCAGTGCGGCCACTGCCAGAGCGGCCAGATCATGTCGGCCACCGCCTTCCTCAAAACTGTCCCGCGCGGCAAGCTGCCAACCGATGCAAGGTGCTGGGCGTGCCGCCGCAGAACGTCCATGTTCATGTGCAGATGGCCGGTGGTGGCTTCGGCCGCCGCGCGATCGCTAGCAGCGATTACGTGGTCGAAGCCTGCACCATCGCGAAGGTTGCGCAGACAGCCGCGGGCGTCATGGCACCGATCCGTACCTTGTGGAGCCGCGAGTACGACATCAAGGGTGGCTACTACCGCCCGATGCATCTATACGCCGCGAAGATCGGCTTCGACGCGCAGGGCAAGATCAGCGCGTGGGACCATATGATCGTCGGCCAGTCGACTCTGGGCGGTACGCCGTTCGAGCCGATGCTGGTGAAGGACGGCATCGACGGCACGGTCGTCGAGGGCATGAAGGAGCCGTACGAGATTCCGATGCGCCTGACCGTGCACCACCCCAAGCTCAACGTGCCCGTGCTCTGGTGGCGTAGCGTCGGCTCGACCCACACCGCGTTCGTGATGGAAACGCTGGTCGACGAGATCGCGCGCACCACGAAGCAGGACCCGGTCGCCTACCGCATGAAACTGATCGGCAACGATCACCCGCGCCACAAGGCCGCCTTGCAACTGGCGGTGGACCAATCCGGCTACGGCAAGAAGAAGCTCGCCGCGGACCGCGCCTGGGGCGTGGCGGTGCACGAGTCGTTCAACTCGGTCGTCGCGTACGTCGTCGAGACTTCGGTGAAGGACGGCACACCGACGCTGCACAGTGTGACGGCAGGGGTGCATTGCAACCTCGTCGTCAACCCGCAAAGCCTCGAAGCGCAGGTTCAGGGCGGCGCGCTGATGGGCTTGTCGATGTGCCTGCCCGGCGCCGCGATCACGCTGAAGGACGGCGTCGTGGAACAGGCCAATTTCGGCGACTACGTGGTGCCTCGCATCACCGACATGCCACAGATTGCCGTGCACACCGTGCCCAGCGCCGACGCGCCGACCGGCATGGGCGAGCCGGGGCTGCCCCCGCTCGCACCTGCGTTCGCAAACGCTGTCGCGGCGCTGACCGACAAGTCCGTGCGCGAATTGCCGTTCAAGCTCGCCTGATCGGTCCGGCCTTCGTCCACTTTCGCAACACCAGCGGCGTGGCGACCGCTGCAGCGACGGCCGCCACAAACGCCGCGGCCTTGGGTGCGTGGGGCAACATGCCGACCAGTACGCTGAAGAACGCGACGAAGCCGCCCTGGCCGCGCACGAAGCCGGCCAGTAAGCGCGCGGTCGCCTGCGGCCCGTGACGCGGCAGCGTGAAGCAGGGCAGCACGCTGCCGGTGATCGGCACCGCAAGCAGCGCACCGGCGATGGCCGCCGGCAGATGGTCGGCGCCCCACATCACGCTGCCGGCGATCGCGAGTGCCACCGCGATCCGCCACTGCAGCTCGCTGCGTGGCACGGCGACCGGCGCATCGCCGGTCGTGCCGGACGTAGGCAGCGCGCGTGCGGCCACCACCAGCGCGGTGAGCGCCAGAAGCGTGGCGGCTACCGCTCCCCACTGGAGCCGCGACAGCACTGCCGCGGCGACCAAAAAGGTGAGGGTCGCGAGTGCCAGGCACACCGGCCACTTGAAGCGGCGCGCCGCGTTGGCGAAGACGACAATGTGCGCGAGCATTGCCGGCTCGCACACCAGCGTGACCAGTGCGATGCCGCGCACGCGTTCGGCTGGCAGCTCGATCAGCAGCATCGCGATGATCGGCCCGACGATGACCGGCAGGCCGGCCAGCGCGCCGCTCACCGCGTGGCCGTAGCGCCGCGCCAGCAGCGATGCGCCCCAGATGGAGGCGCCGACCAGCGCGAGCTTGGTGACGAGGATGGCCTGAACCGGAAACATCCGCCGTATTGTGGGGAACGGCAGCGGGCGACTCAAACGCAGAATTTCTCGCTCAACCCATCGATTCTCTCGATGCTCGCGAAGCGAAGTATCCTTGGTAAAAATTGGGCGACACTCACCATGAACCTGCGCTTTGTCGAAGCCTTCTACTGGGTTGTGTCGCTCAAAAGCGTGTCGCGCGCGGCCGAGAAGCTCTGCATCACCCAGTCGGCAATGTCCAGCCGAATCGCCGCGCTCGAGGAGGAACTAGGCGTGCTGCTGCTGGACAGGCGCGACAAGCAGTTTCGCCTCACGGTTGCTGGCCTGCGTTTTTTCACGCATGCGCAACGCCTGCTCGCGCTGCACCGCGAGATCAAGGTCGAGATGGGTGCGGGCGCCCCGCAACGGGCTGTTTCGTTGCGCATCGGGGTGATCGAGTCGGTGCTGCATTCGTGGCTGATCGAGTGGGTGCAGCACACGCGCAGCACGAACCCCAACTTCGAGCTTGAGCTCACGGTCGAAACCACGCCGGTGCTGGTGGACCAGATCCGGCGCGGCGCGCTCGACCTCGCGTTCGCAGCATTGCCGACCTCGGGCGAGAACTTGCGCAGCCGCGCGCTGCCAGCGATGGAGATGGTATTCGTCGGCCATCGCGCCCTGCACCGCAAGCGCCGCTACGCGCTGGCCGACCTGGCCGCGCTGGAGCTGCTCACGTTCCAGCGCGGCTCGCAGCCGCACGTGGCCTTGCTTGACCTGTTCCGTGAGGCCGGGCTGCAACCGCTGCGCGTCCACGCGATATCGTCGATCTCAGCGATGGTGCAACTCGTGGAGGGCGGCATCGGCGTTGCCACGCTGCCGCTCGCCGCGGTGCAGCGCCTGAGCGATCGTCTGCCACTCAAGCCGCTGAAATGCGAGGCGACGTTGCCGCCGTTGCCGGTGCACGCGAGCTACCGCGACGATCCGACATCGGTGGTGGCCTCGGGCGTGCTCGACGCGGTGTTCGACTTCATCAGGGCTCCGCTCAATCATCGAAAAAATCGATGATTTGAGAGAAAAATTACTTGTTTGCACCACGATGTCCGGCGCCAGCACAATCCGCCCAGTCGTCGAATTGCCACATTTCCAAGGGGTCATGTCGTGCCAACTGCATCTTCGCTCACCGAAGCCCGCGCCGCGATCCGTGCCGGAACCTGGGTGAGGCACACCAGCGGCGTCGCCGACGACCATGTGCAAGGCAACGTCGTGATCCTGCCGCAGGCGCTGGCCGACGACTTCCTGCGCTACTGCCAACGCAACCCGAAGCCGTGCCCGGTGCTCGCGGTCTCGGAGGTCGGCGTGCCGATGCTGGCGCAACTCGGCGCGGATATCGACATCCGCACCGATGTGCCGCGCTACCGCGTCTGGCGCCACGGCGAAGTCGTCGACGAGCCCACCGACGTGACCAGGTACTGGCGCGATGATCTGGTGACCTTTGTGCTCGGCTGCTCGTTCTCGTTCGAGCAGGCGCTGCTCGACTCGGGCCTGGCGTTGCGCCACGTGAGCGAGGGCAAGAACGTCGCGATGTACCGCACGAACATCGAGACCGCAGCCGCCGGCCCCTTCCAGGGGCCGATGGTCGTGTCGATGCGGCCGCTGCGCGCAGCAGCGGCGATCCGCGCGATCCAGATCACCTCGCGCTTTCCGCACGTGCACGGTGCGCCGGTTCACATCGGCGATCCCGCGCTGATCGGAATCCGCGAGCTGACCCGGCCCGACTACGGCGACGCCGTCGATGTGCTGCCCGATGAGCTGCCGGTGTTCTGGGCCTGCGGCGTCACGCCCCAGGCCGCGATCACCCAGGCACGGCCCGAGTTTTGCATCACGCACGCGCCCGGCGCGATGCTGATCACCGATCTGCTGAACCATCAGCTCGCGAGTTTCTGAGGTCACCTTTCGAATCATCCACAGGAGTGAGCAATGCAAGCAACGCAGCGACGTAGAACCCTGATCCAGGCGATCGGCGCCACGATGTTGGGCATGGGTTTCGGGGCGCGCGCCCAGTCCGCGGCAGAAGTCAAGATCGGCGTTATCTATCCGCTGACCGGCCCCGGCGCCGCGGTGGGCGCAGAACTGCGCAGCGCGCTGGAGCTGGCCGTCGACATCATCAACAACGGCGCGCCCGGGATCACCGAGCTGCCGTTCGCGGCCGGCAAGGGGCTGCCGGGCCTGAAGGGCGCGAAGATCAGGCTGGTGTTCGCCGATCACCAGGCGAATCCGCAGACCGGCGCGACCGAGGCTGAGCGCCTAATCACGCAGGAGAAGGTCGTCGCGATCGTGGGCGCCTACAACAGCGCAGTGACCGCGACCGCGAGCCAGGTCGCCGAGCGTGCCGGTATCCCGTTCCTGAACCCGGAGTCGTCGTCAGCCTCGCTGACGGCGCGCGGCTTCAAATGGTTCTTTCGCACCACGCCGCACGACGACCTGTTTGTGCACAACGCGTTCGAGTTCCTCAGGGAGCTCGAGGCAAAGAAGGGCATCAAGCCGGGCGCCGTCGCCACACTAAATGAGAACGGTCTGTGGGGCACCGAGACGACCAAGCTGCAGGCCAGACTCGCGCCCGAGTTCAAGCTGAATCTGGTCAAGCAGGTGCTCTACCCGTCCAAGACGACGCAGCTCACGTCAGAGGTGCAGACGCTGAAGGCGGCGAACCCGAACCTGGTGCTGCAGTCGTCGTACACGCCCGACGCAATCCTGTCGATGAAGACCTACAAGGAGCTCGGCTTCTCGCCCGACATGATCCTGGCCAACAACGCCGGCTTCACCGACACCGACTTCATCAAGACGCTGGGCAAGGATGCCGAGTACGTCATCACGCGCGAAGTCTGGGCGCTCGACCTGGCCGGCAGCAACCCGCTGATCAAGCAAGTTAACGAGCTGTTCAACGCGCGCTACAAGATCAACTTCACCGGCAACTCGTCGCGCACCTTCACCGGGCTGATGACGATGGCCGACGCAATCAACCGCGCCGGCTCGACCGAGCCCGAGGCGATCCGCAAGGCGCTGGCCGCGACCGATATTCCGGGCAACAAGCTCATCATGCCGTGGAAGGGCGTTAAGTTCGACGCCACCGGCCAGAACACGCTGGGCCAGGGCATCCTGGTGCAGATCATCGACGGCAAGTACAACACCGTGTGGCCGTTCGCGATGGCCTCGCGCGAGGTGGTGTGGCCGATGCCGAAGTGGGATCAGCGCAAGTGAGCCGGGGGACGTAGCCATGACCGCCGAGATTCTTCTGCAGACGCTCGCGTCGGGCGTCCTGATCGGGCTGATCTACGCGCTCGTCGCGATCGGCCTGACGATGATCTTCGGCGTGATGGACATCGTGAACTTCGCGCACGGCGAGTTCCTGATGCTGGGCATGTACAGCGCGTTCTGGCTGTTTTCGCTTTACGCGCTCGACCCGCTGCTCACGCTGCCGCTGACGATGCTGATGCTGTTCGCGTTCGGCATGCTGCTCTACAAGCTGGTGATCAAGCGCATCGTCAGTGCGCCCATGCTGAGCCAGATCTTCACAACCTTCGGGCTGATGATCCTGATGCGCGGCGTGGCGCAGTTCCTGTGGAAACCCGACTTCCGCTCGATCGAGAACTCTTGGGTCGCTGGCAGCGTCAAGCTCGCCGGCATCCAGCTCGGGCGGCCGCAGCTCGTCGCGGGACTCGGTGCGGTCGTCGTCACGGCGGTGATCCACTTCTTCCTGACGCGCACCCGCCTTGGCGCGGCGCTCGAAGCGACCGCGGCCGACAAGGAAGCGGCTCAGCTGATGGGCATCGACTCGCACCGCATGTTCTCGCTCGCGTGGGGCATTGGCGCGGCCTGCGCTGGCGCGGCGGGCGTGCTGCTCGCGACCTTCTTCCCGATCTTCCCCGAGGTCGGCGCCAACTTCATACTGATCGCGTTCGTGGTCGTAAACCTCGGCGGCTTCGGCAGCGTGACGGGCGCGTTCTGGGCCGGCATCCTGGTCGGCGTGATCGAGGTGATGGGCGGGCTGCTGCTCGGCCCGCAGTACAAGACGGCGGTCGTGCTGGTGCTGTTCCTCGCGGTGCTGATGTTCAGGCCCCAAGGCCTGATGGGAAAAGCATGAATGCGCTCAAGATCACCGCAGGTCTGGCGATCGCTGCGGCACTGCTGCCGTTCGCGACCCACAACCCGACGCACCTGAACCTGGCGATCCTGGTGCTGATGGGCGCGCAGCTCGGTGTCGCGTGGAACCTGCTCGGCGGCTACGCGGGCCAGGTCTCGCTCGGCCACGCGGCGTTCTATGGTCTGGGGGCGTACACCTCGACGATGCTGCTGCTGAACTTCGGGGTGAATCCATGGCTGGGCATGCTGCTGGGCGGTGTCACGGCGGCCGCGTTGAGCTTCCTCTTCGGCTGGTCGTGCTTTCGGCTGAAGGGCCACTATTTCGCGATGGCGACGATTGCGGTGGCCGAACTCGTGCAGATAGTTTTCACCAACTGGGACTACGCCGGCAGTGCCGTCGGCCTGACGATTCCGATGAGCAGCCAAGGCCTGGGCGCAATGGTGTTCAGTGACAAGGCACCGTACTACTGGCTCGCGCTCGGGCTGCTCGTGCTGACGCTGGCCGCCACGCTCGCGGTCGAACGAAGCCACATCGGCTACTACCTGCGCGCCATAAAGGACGAGCCCGACGCGGCGCGCAGCATTGGCATCAACATCGCGCGCTACAAGCAGATTGCGCTGGGCGTGAGCGCCTTCTTCACCGCGATGGGTGGCAGCCTGTACGCGCAGAAGGAGCTCTACATCGATCCGGTCTCGGTGCTCGGCACGGGGCTGTCGATCAAGATGGCGCTGGTGTCCATCCTCGGCGGCGTGGGCACGCTGTTGGGCCCGGTCGTCGGTGCCGTCGTGCTGACGGTGATCGAGGAGCTGACGCGAGTTGTCTTCGGTGGCAGCGGGCGTGGCACCGACACGATCATCTACGCTGCCCTGATCGTTGCGATCGCGGTGTTCTATCCGAACGGCCTGCTCGGCTGGTGGCGCGAACGGCGCCTGAGTGGCCATGCACAGCGTGACGCGCTGCACGAGGAGGCCGCCCGATGAGTCTGCTCGAGCTGCACGGCGTCAGCAAGAGCTTCGGCGGGCTGATGGCCAATCAGGAGGTTTCGTTCAGCGTCGAGGCCGGTCAGATCGTCGGCCTGATCGGACCGAACGGTGCGGGCAAGACGACGGCGTTCAACTGCGTCGCGGGCTACTACGCGCCGAGCGCGGGGCGCATCGACCTGAACGGCAAGACGATCTCCGGGCTGTCGCCCGAGGCCTGCGCGCGTGCCGGCGTCGGCCGCACCTTCCAGGTGGCGCGCACCTTTACCAGCATGACGGCGTGCGAGAACGTGATGGCCGCAGCGCTGCTGCACGAGCGTGGGGTCGCCGCGGCGCGCGCGACGGCGCTGAAGTGGCTCGCCTTCGTCGGCCTCGAACGCTTTGCCGACAAGCCGTCCTCGAGCATAACGATCAGCGAGCAGCGTCGCCTCGCGGTGGCGCGTGCGCTGGCGATCGCGCCGAAGCTGCTGCTGATGGACGAGGTGATGGCCGGGCTCAACCCGTCCGAGGTGCGCGAGATGGTGGAAGTCGTCAAGCGCATCCGAGACAAGGGCATCACCTGCCTGATCGTCGAGCATGTGCTCGAAGGCATCATGCCGATCGCCGACAGGATTGTCGTGCTCGACCGCGGCGCAAAGATCGCGCACGGCACGCCGGCCGAGGTCTCGCGCGACCCGGCTGTGATCGCCGCGTATCTGGGAGACGCGTGATGGCAGCAGTCCTCCAAGACAACCTGCTCGAAGTGAGCAACCTGCGCGTAAGCTACAAGGGCGTGCTCGCGCTGTCGGACGTGAGCCTGAAAGTCCCGCGCGGCAAGATTGTTGCGCTGGTGGGCGGCAACGGCAACGGCAAGTCGACGACGCTGCGCGCGATCGCCGGACTGAACGCGCTCGACGCCGGCAGCATCCGCTTCGATGGCAACGCGGTGCACACGCTGGCGGCTCATCTGCGCGTGCCGCTGGGCCTGTCGCTGGTGCCCGAAGGCAGGCGCCTGTTCCCGCGGCTCACAGTGCGGCGCAACCTCGAGCTGGGTGCGTTCACGCGCATGGACGCGGCCGAAGTGGCGGCCAGCATAGCCCGGATGTTCGAGTTGTTTCCGATTCTGAAGGAGCGCCAGACGCAGCTCGCCGGCACGATGAGCGGCGGCGAGCAGCAGATGCTGGCGATTGCGCGGGGCCTGATGGCGCAGCCGCGATTGCTGATGCTCGACGAACCTTCGTGGGGCATCGCGCCGAAGTTCGTGACCAAGGTGCTCGACGTGATCCAGCGTGTCAACGAGACCGGCGTGACAGTGCTGTTGGTGGAGCAGAACCTGCATAAGGCGCTGTCGATCGCGCACCACGGCTACGTGATCCAGACCGGACGCATCGTGATGCAAGGCAGCGGTGCCGAGCTCGCGGCGAACGACGACGTGAAGAAGGCCTACCTCGGTCTGTGACCGCAGGGCCGCGAAGGAAGCTCTCACATGCAAGCAACCCCCCAACCCGATCGCTGGCAATTCTGGATCGACCGCGGTGGCACCTTCACCGATGTGGTCGGCAAGCGGCCCGATGGCTCGCTGGTCACGCACAAGCTGCTGAGCGAGAACCCTGAGCAGTACCGCGACGCGGCGGTCGCCGGAATCCGGCATCTGCTGGGCCTGCGCGCCGACCAGCCGATCACGCCGGCGCTCGTCAAGTGCGTGAAGATGGGCACGACGGTCGCGACCAATGCGTTACTGGAGCGCAAGGGCCAGGCCACGCTGCTCGTCACGACCAAGGGCTTTCGCGACGCGCTGCGCATCGGCTACCAGGAGCGGCCGCGCATCTTCGATCGCCACATCGTACTGCCGGAACTGCTGTACTCACGTGTGATCGAGGCGCAGGAGCGCGTCGGCGCGGACGGTGCGGTCGTCTCGCCGTTGGACCAAGCCCATCTGCGTGAGCGACTCTGGGCCGCGTTCGACGCCGG
>JANYBE010000400.1 GCA_025360945.1 Rhizobacter sp.
GTTTCAGGTACTAGCGGGTAACTCCGTGGGGGTTCGAGTCCCTTCCTGGGCACCAAGATGTGGGGAACAGAATATGTGAAAGGCCAGCACTCGCGTGCTGGCCTTTTTGCTTTGTATTTGCAGCTCGTTCAAATCACGAACTTCTTCGCAAGCGCATCCGGCCGCATGTCGTCGTACTCTTCGAACGGCTGGTGAATCCACGGGCTGCTCGGCAGCAATTCGACGAAGTAATCCGGCGTGTATGTCGACACTCCCTTGGTCCAGATGACCGCCGAGCGCAGTTCGCTGATCGAGGGTATGCCACGCAGGCGTTCGACCACCGCCCTGAGCGTCACGCCCGAATCGGACAGATCGTCGACCAGCAGCACGCGCCCTGCCAGTTCACCCTTCGGCATCGTGATGTACTTCGCCAGATCCAGACGGCCTTGAATCGTGCCGGCCTCGGCTCGGTATGAGCTCGTCGACATGATCGCCAGCGGTTTGTCGAAGACACGGGACAGCACATCACCGGGCCGCATGCCCCCGCGTGCGAGGCACAGGATCTGATCGAAATCCCAACCCGAGCCGGCGATCTTGAGCGCGAGGCGCTCGATCAGCATGTGGTACTCGTCCCAGCTCACGTACAGGTGTTTGCCATCGTCGGTCAGCATGCGTGGTCCTCGAGCCTCAGAAATTGGGTGGTGGTGTCAGGCGAAAGCATATCCGCGGCCCTAGCCCTGGTACGGATGCCGCAAAAGGATCGTGTGCACGCGATCCGGGCCTGTCGAGACCATGTCGATTGGCCGCCCGATGAACGCTTGCACGCGCTCCAGATAGCGGCGCGCATTCAGCGGCAGCTTGTCCCATTCCGTCACGCCGAAGGTCGATTCGGTCCAGCCCGGGAAGGTGTCGTAGATCGGCACACAAGCGTCGATATCGTCTGCGTCCAGCGGAAGGATGTCGACGCGCTTCCCGCTGAGCTCGTAGCCGACGCAGACCTTGATCTCCGGCAGGCCGTCGAGCACATCCAGCTTCGTGATGCACACGCCCGAAATGCCGTTGATGATCATCGAGCGCTTGAGCAACGCCGCGTCGAGCCAGCCGCAACGGCGCGGCCGGCCGGTCACGGTGCCGCGCTCCTGGCCAATGGTCGAGAGGTGGTACCCCACGCTGCCGGGCTGATCCATGTCTAGCTCGGTCGGAAATGGCCCGCTGCCGACCCGTGTAGTGTAGGCCTTGGTGATGCCCAGGATGTAGTGCAGCAGGTCCGGGCCGACGCCGGCTCCCGCCGCCGCGTTGCCGGCGACGCAGTTGCTAGACGTGACATACGGATAGGTGCCGTGGTCGATGTCAAGCAGCGTACCCTGCGCACCTTCGAACAGGATGTTGGCGCCGTTCAGGTTCGCGTTGTGCAGCGTGTAGCCGACGTCGGCGAGCATCGGTTTGAGCTGTTCGGCGACCTTCATCGCCAAATCGAAGATCGGTTCAAACTCCAGCGGCTTGGACTTGAGGTAGCCGCTTAGCGCAAAGTTGTGCAACTCCAGCAACTCGCGCAGCTTCTTCGCGAAGCGATCCGGATGCTTGAGGTCCTGCACGCGCAGCGCACGGCGGGCAACCTTGTCTTCGTAAGCCGGACCGATCCCCTTGCCGGTGGTGCCGATCTTGCCGGCACCGCTGCTCTCGCGCAGTGCCTCGCGCGCCTTGTCGACCTCGACGTGAAACGGCAGGATCAGCGGGCATGACTCGCTGATGAACAGGCGCGAACGCACGTCCAGTCCGATCGCCTCGAGCCGCTCGATCTCGGCCAGCAGGTGTGTCGGATCGACGACCACGCCGTTGCCGATGTAGCAGGCGACGCCGTCGCGCATGATGCCCGAAGGGATCAGCTGCAGCGCCGTCTTCACGCCCTTGATCACTAACGTGTGGCCCGCGTTGTGGCCGCCCTGGAAGCGCACTACGGCCTGCGCATGGTCAGTCAGCCAGTCGACGACCTTGCCCTTGCCCTCGTCGCCCCACTGGGTGCCGACGACGACGACGTTGTGCCCGGCGGCGCTGTTCTTCTGTTGCATGTCAAAGGTGATCCAGATGATCGATTGCTGAAATGTCGAGACGGCGCGCGCTCAGAGCTCACGCACGGTCCATTCGGTGCCGACCAGCGAGAGCTCGCGGTCGCAGTCGTATTCCTGTGCCTCGTGTTCATGACCGGGCAAAACCCGCACCACGGTCTCGCCCTGCTCGCGCAGGCGGCGCACCCGGGCGCGCAGCGCGTCGTCCTCGACCCAGGGCGCGCGGATCGCGGCGTGCACGGCGTTCGCGGGCGCGCATGCGGCGAGTACCTTCAGGTCCAGGCTGAAGCCCACCGCCGGCCGGCTGCGGCCGAACACCGCACCGACTTCGTCGTATCGGCCACCGCGCGCCACCGCGTCGGGCGAGCCGCCGACGAAGGCCGCGAAGCGCGCACCGGTGTAGTAGTCGTTCGCGCCGATATCGGCAAGGTCGAAACCGACGGCGACGTCGGGGTGCGATTGCCCGATGTGCCGCGCCAGCCAGTGCAGGTCGTCGAGCGCCGCTTGCACCAGCGGACGAGCAGGCAGCTCACGGCGCGCGATGTCGACGATCTCGGCACTCCCGTACAAGCTCAGCAACGCCAGCAGGCCGTTGCGCGACTCGTCCGGGAAGCCGCGCGACAACTCGCGCAGCGCGGCCGAATCCTTCGCCGCCAGTGCCGCGTAGACCTCGCCGAGTCGATCGGCGCCGACCATCACGCCGGCCAGCACGCCGCGCACGATGCGCGCGTCGCCTAGGTCGAGCGTGAGCTTTGCCAGGCCCGCGGCGCGCAGGCAATCGAGCACCAGGTCCAGCACTTCAAGATCGGCCTCGAGGCCACCGTGGCCGTAGATCTCAGCGCCGAATTGCATCGGCTCGCGCGTCGAATGCAGGCCCGACGGACGCGCGTGCAGCACCGGCCCGCAGTAGCAAAGCCGCGTCACGCCGACGCGGTTCAGCAAATGCGCATCGATGCGCGCGACCTGCGGCGTGCTGTCGGCACGCACGCCCAGCGTGCGGCCGCTGAGCTGGTCGACGAGCTTGAAGGTCTTCAGATCGAGCGAATGGCTGGCACCGGTCAGCAGCGATTCGATGTGCTCGAGCAGCGGGGGCATCACCAGCTCGCAGCCGTAGCCGCGAGCCACGTCGATCAGCCCGCGACGCAGTTCTTCGATGTGGCGTGCCTGCGCAGGCAGCACGTCGGCAATGTGCTCGGGCAGCAGCCAAGCAGATGACATGGGAAAACGCCGGGGGTTAAAACGGAGATTGTACCGGCGTGTTCAGGACAGAAAGAACCACAGCATCGCGAGACCGGCCAGCATGCTGCCCAGGCCGATGAAACGAATCTGGCCATCGCTCATCTTCATCGCGCGCTCGAACACGCTGCGCCACCGCGTCGGGCTGATGAACGGCAGCACCCCTTCGATCACCAGCATCAGCGCGAACGCACCGAGCAGCAGATCGGACAGGCCGACGGGCGAGTCGCCCACAGACCCGCCTAGCGCTTCGCCGCGGGTGCGGGCGCGGGCGTCGGGCTGCCACGCATCGCCTTGAAGAACTCGCTGCCCGAGTCAACGACCATCACGTCGGACTTGTTGCGAAAGCTCGCCCGGTAGGCGCCCAGGCTGCGATAGAACTGCGCGAACTGCGGGTCGCGGCCGAAAGCCTCCGCGAACGTGGCCGATGCCTTGGCGTCACCCTCGCCTTGGATCTTCTGCGCGTCGCGGTAAGCCTCGGCAACGATGACCTCGCGCTGGCGATCCGCATCGGCGCGGATCTTCTCGCCTTCGGCGCCTCCGGTGGCGCGCAGCTGGTTCGCCACCTGCTGGCGCTCCGAGCGCATGCGGCTGTAGATCGAGTCGGTGATGTTGGCGACGAAGTCAACGCGCTTGATGCGCACATCGACGATGTCGATGCCGAAGGACTTGGCTTCATCGGTCAGCCGGGCTCGCACCCCCTGCATCACCCGGTCGCGGTCGGTGGCCAGCATGGCCTGCACGGTGCGCTTGGTGACC
>JANYBE010000403.1 GCA_025360945.1 Rhizobacter sp.
AAACGGCGGCGCATTGCGCCGATGCCTCCGAACCTCCGAAGAACATCAAAGGGCAGGTCGCCAGGAGCTAACGATGTTCGATGCGGTACTCTTGCTGTCGATGAACTCCCCGTCGGCCGTCTGTCCCAACTGCTTCGTACCGTTCCAAAGTGAACGACCGCGCTTCTGCCCCTCATGCGGGCAGGAAACTACGGTCAAACCACCGACCGTGACCGAATTTGTCCAGCAATTCGGCGGCGCCTATTTTGCGACCGAAGGTGCGCTCTGGCGGACGCTGAAAATCTTGCTCACGAAGCCAGGCGAGCTCACGAGACTGTATGTTGCAGGGCGCCGTAAGCATTTCGTGCTGCCGCTGCGCTTATACCTGTCGATCAGTGTGGTGACGCTGCTGTTGGTTCGCGTCACTGGGAGTAGCGTCGTCGGCGGCCTCGACGACCCAAACGTGCAGGCCAAACTCACCGGCCAACCAGGCTCATTGCAGGTCGGCCTGGGCTTTGGCCGCGCTGGGCTGAAGGACGGCATCTTCTATTGCGAAGGAATGCCAACCTGGATCTGCAACCGGCTTCGGTCGCGCATCGATGTTGACGTCCCGGCATTCAGCGCATGCATCTGGTCCAGGAGCGACTCGTCGGCAACATCGGCGGTGCAATGTTCGTGCTAATGCCAATCTTCGCGTTGGGACTGGCGCTGCTGTACCGCAACCGCGGGCTTGGGTACACCGAGCATCTGGTCTTTGCGCTTCACCTGCATGCGTTCTGGTTCGTGGCGTTCGCGTTGATGCAGCTGCCTACCGAGGCCGCCGGCCTGCTGGGCTTGTTGGTTATCGTGACCTACACGCTGAGGGCCATGCATCGCGTCTACGGGGGGCGCTGGTGGCCGCTGCTGGTGCGCGCCAGTGCCCTGGCCGTCTTCTACGCGATGGCCGGCGGCATCACGATCACGATTGGTGCGCTCCTTGCACTGCTCGCCTAAGCGCGTTCAAAGGTGTCGCCGGACCCGTACTACCAACGAAGTGCAGCCCCAGGCCCAAAGACAGTTGCGGGGCCAGAGAAGATGCGCAGGCTGTCTCGCCGTCGCTCGGCCATCGTACTGAAGCACGATGAACTGGACCGCCCCGACCGGCCATTCGAACCCGCCGAATGCGGTACTGCAGTCTCCCTCCGTCAATGGCCATGAGGTTCTTCTTGGCGCGTTCGAAAGAGCCGATCCTTCGGGGAATCGGCGAAACTCGACCCACACGATTAGCGAGGTGCCATGGTGAACGTGAACTCGACGGCCCGGCGGGCCATTGTCGTTGGGGCCGGGATGGGCGGGTTGACTTCGGCCGCCGTGCTGGCGTCCCACTTTACGCAGGTCGTTGTGCTGGAGCGGGATGACCTACCAGTCAGCCCGCTGCCGCGAGCTGGGGTTCCCCAGGGTAAGCATGTGCATGGGTTGCTGGGTGGGGGCCTTGATGCGCTGGCGCAGCTATTTCCAGGCTTCGCCGATGCACTCGTGGCTGCGGGCGCCGTTCCGATCCGCATTGGCCTGGACTCCCGACTCGAGCAAGTCGGATACGACCCGTTTCCGCAACGGGATCTTGGCAGATGGGGCTATTCGATGTCGCGACCGCTGCTCGAGCATGTCGTGCGCCGATTCGTCGCACGTGACCCCCGCATCGAGATAAGGGCTGGATCATCTGCTAGGGAGATCATCGTATCCGCGGATCGGGTTGGTGTCAGCGCGGTCCGAATTGAGAAGCGCGGCGGTGCAGCCGAAACCCTGCACGCAGACCTTGTGGTGGACGCGACGGGACGCGCAGCATTGACGCTCGATTTTCTTCAGAGCAACGGCTATGGCTCCCCAGAGGAGTCGTCGATCGCAGTGGACATCCGATACACCTGTGGTGTGTTCACGCTGCCGGTCGACAGCACTCGCGACTGGAAAGTGTTGATGACCCGGCCGGATCCGAAGGTCTCTGGCCGCCGAGCGATCATGTTTCCCATCGAGGGCGGCCAGCACTGGATCCTGGGACTGGGCGGCGTCAATGGCGATTCGGCGCCAACCGATCTTGAAGGCTTTCTCGACTACGCGCGGACCTTGCGAACATCGACCGCGTTCAACGCGATCCGGAATGCTGAACTGAATGGCGAACTTACGCGCTTCGCATTCCCGAAGAGCTTTCGCAGGCACTTTGAGCGAATGTTGAAATTTCCCCGTGGGTTGTTGCCGATCGCAGACTCGATCTGCCGGATCAACCCGTCGTTCGGCCAGGGGATGAGCGTTGCCGCCAAGGAGGCCGTGCTGCTGGGCGAGGTCCTCGACGGGTTATCCCACCTTCCGGACCCACTGAGCGACCTCGTGCCAGCGTTCCTGCACAGGCTCGACACCGTGCTGGGGGATCCCTGGGCTGTGGCCGCGCAGGACTATGTCTACAAGCATCTGGCGAACGAGCGTCCTACGGAATTTGCCGAGAAGCTCAAATTCGAGGCGGCGCTGACTCGACTCGCCGCTGAGGATGCCGCAATCCACAGCTTGATGACGGAAGTGGCGCAATTGCTGAAGCCGTCAAGCGTCTTGCGGGAGTCGGCAATAACTGAGCGACTGGCTCGAGCGATCCAGGCCGATTCACCGTAAACGAGCTGCGGCGTGCTTTTTGGAAATACCGGGAGCCGACGGTCGGAATTTTGTCCAAGCGCTTGGGCAGGGGTCTCCTGCTCCCTGTCCGACGGACGGATGCAACGCGCGCTCGCGTCGCGCGGTCCCCAGGGCTCCGAATTGAGCACGGAATTTTTGCGGGCCGTGCAGCGAATTTGACATTCCCATGCAGGGAAGCCGATGGTATTGGCTTCCGGCAGCCCAAGCGACTAATCCGAGGCCTGCAGCCGCACCTCCAAGGGCTCTAGCGCTTCCGCGCATCTTCGTCGGTCTTTTTCTTCTCCGCGTCCGCCTTCAATTCAGACTCGCTCTTCGGAACAGGGACCTGTACAGCGGGCGCAGGTGCGGAAGCGGGTGCCTTGGCTGCGGCGGCCCTCGCTGCCTCGGTCTTTGCATTTGCGCCTCTTGCGGCGTCGGCCTTGGCCACCTCGGCGCTTGAGGTGGCAGCCCGGGCAGCGTCGACTCTGGCAGCGTCTACTTTGGCAGCTTCGGCCTTTGCTGCAGCGGCCCGAGTCGCGTCTGCTCTCGCTGCTTCGGCCTTCGCCGCATCGGCTCTTGCCACATCGGCTCTAGCTGCTTCAACTTTGGCTGCATCAGTCGCCCTCGATGCTTCGGCCTTCATGACTTCGGCTCTAACCGCTGCAGCCCTGGCGGCATCAGCTCTGCCAGCTTCGGCCTTGGACGCATCGTTCTTTGCTGCCGCGGCCCGAGCGGCATCGGCCTTCGCGGCGTCTGCTCTGGCCGCATCAACTTTGGCTGCATCAGTCGCCCTCGACGCTTCGGCTTTCGTGGCTTCGGCTCTAGCCGCTGCAGCCCGTGCAGCATCGGCTTTGCCAGCTTCGGCCTTGGACGCGTCGTCCTTTGCTTCCGCGGCTCGAGCCGCATTGCCTTTCGCAGCGTCTGCCTTAGCTGCTTCGGCCTTCGCCGCATCGGATCTGGCCGCTTCGACCTTGGCTGCATTAGTAGCCCTTAATGCCTCAGCCTTCATGGCATCAGCCTTCGCAGCAGTGGATCTGGCCCTTTCGGCTGTGGCTGCATCGGCCCCTAGTGCCTCAGCCTTTGCTGCTGCCGCAGCCCTGGTATCGTTGGCATCGGCCGCGCCGGCTCTCGATGCTTCTGCGCTTGCCGCCGCAGGCTTGGTGCCATCTGGCTTGGGCGCTTCTCCATTGGGCGCACTGACCTTGCGCGCATCAGGCGACTTGCCCGCTGGGGGGATTGTCGGCGGCAGCGCGGTCGGTACCGGCACGTTGGCAGTGGTCACCACATTGACCTTGGGCGCCGGCGCCGCCGGAGCCGCGGGTTTCAATTGAGTGCGTTGCCCTTCATCGATCGGTGTCCCCGGCTTGGCGGCCAGTTGTCTCTGCTGAACAGCAAAGGGAACCGGCGGTAGTGGCGGCGCGGTTCGAGCTACGACAGCTTGCTCCTGGGCAGGCGGCTTGACAGCAGCGTCTGGGGCGCCACCGTGCACGCTTTGCTGTACCGGAGCCACAGCGGCGACATGCGCCACCGTTGCGTTGACAGCCGCTTCTCTCGACAACGGCATCGCGACCTTGGCCACCGACTGAGACTGCACAAACGCCTGCGCCGGCACCGCGATCACGGCACCCGCCACCTGTTGGTTGGCGTAGACCACCTTGACGATGTTCGTGGTGTTGTTGACGACTGTGGTGTTATTGGTGACGTTGGTGGTGTTGTAAACATTGGTGATGGTCGTTGGCGCGATCACTGCATTGCTTCGATTGATGTTGTCGAAATATCCACGACTCACCGGATAGGACGGCTGATAGACCTCTCGTGGCGCGAGCGGGAACCAGCCAACGGCGGCTGCGACGACGCCACCGACGGACACCGAAACCTGAAAATTCTTGCCGCCGACAAACGCCACCAGCGCGGGCGCATACACCGCCTGCTCACGCGGCGGACCGGGAACCCAACCCCAAGAGCCGTTGATATTGGCCCAGCGCCCGTAATGCGACACAGCGAA
Source organism: Rhizobacter sp. (assembly GCA_025360945.1). Lineage (GTDB taxonomy): Bacteria > Pseudomonadota > Gammaproteobacteria > Burkholderiales > Burkholderiaceae_C > LMDS01. The sequence continues at coordinate 4,622 of JANYBE010000403.1, forward strand.
GCCCCATGGCGCATCGTCCACCCAAGTCCAGCCCCAAGGATCCACCCAGATCCAATGGCCGTCGCGGTAAGGAGTCCAGCCGACGACTACGCGAGTCGGCGTCCAGACGTTGCCATAGCTCGGATCGGAATGCCAAGTGCCATTGGCATCGAGGTCTTCGTAGCCAATTACTTCAGGCGAAACGAAACGCGCCGACGGTGAATCGTCGCCGCGGCGATCGCGGTCGCGAGCCCAGCGGTCCAGATCGTCGTCGCGCCGGGACGCCAAGGGTTCATAGTCGGACAGGCCAGTACCGTAGAAGCGGTAGCCTTGCCGCGGATTGACGGCATACGACGCGCCGTCACCATATACCTCGGCCTCGCCGCTCTGCACCATGACCGCTGTCGCGTCAGCATTCGGATCTACGTCGATGCGATATTCCCCGGGACGGCGCAAAGTAAATGCGAGATTGGGCGTATCGATCTCAAACGTCTGGTCCGGCCCCAAGCGACGCACGCGCACTTTCAGCGTACCTTGAGAAAGTTGCACCTGCACGATGCGGTCGTCGAGATTGAGCAGGGTCACGCTGGTGGCTGCACCCAAGCGGATCGCCGCACCACCGACTTGCAATTCCGCGCGCGAATTGATGTCGGACCACAGGCGATCGCCCGTGGTCAGGGGCCGATTGACCACGGCCTGCACCCAGTCGGGCTGACCGGCCGGCGAGAAACTGATCGCGCCACCGATGTAGCCCAAACGTGCCGCGCGCGACGGCGGCTCTGCAGCGGCCAAGC
>JANYBE010000445.1 GCA_025360945.1 Rhizobacter sp.
AGAGGCGGCGAGGATGCGGCCACCCTCGGGCAGCTTGCCGTGGCGAAAGGCCTGGAACAAGGCGGGCATCAGCTTGCGCCAGGTGAGGTCACCGGTGCCGCCAAAGAAAACGAGGTCGAATGACATGAGGGTGTGTCGCCAAGGTGGCATGTAACTTTGTTTCAGTTTCTATGATGCCCAAGTTTCTTCCTGCGGTCAATCGTGCCGGCGCAGCAGCAGCGGCCGTGACATCCGCCCGCATCGCCGCGCTGCCGATCGGTGACTCTTGACCGAGGTCAAGAGCTGCAACGCGGGTGCGAACCTAGGATCGCCACTCGCCGCCAAGAAAGGCCTCCGATGATTCGCCTGCTCGTCCGCGCCTCGCTTGCCGCACTGCTGCTGGTCGCTCCGTGGGCGCACGCGATCGTGTTCGCCGTCAACGAGGGCGTGACCTACCGCGTGCCGAACGACGAGATCCGCGCGCGCTACGCGGCCATCGCGGCCGATCTGGCCAAGCTTCTGAAGCAGCCGGTGACGATTGAGCCGGTGGCCGACTACGCTTCGCTGCGCAAGGGCTTGGCAGCACGCAGTTTCGATCTGGCCATGGTGCATCCGGCACACCTGTCGATCACTGCGATCAAGGAGTCCGGCTACAAGCTGGTCGTCGTGACGAAGGGCTTTCAGCAGTACCGAGCGAGCTTTCTGGTGCGCGCCGATTCTCCGCTGAAGACGATCGGCGATCTCAGGGGCCTGCGACTGAGCATGCCCGAGGAAGACTCGATCACGGCACGCCTCACGCGCGCCACCTTGCGTGACGCGCAGGTGGACGCGAAGTCGATCACCATCAGCACCACGCGCTACCAGGACGCGATCCCGTTCGCGGTCGAGAACAAGTTGGCCAACGCGGGCGCCACGGCTGCGAACAGCGTCGTCGCGGCCTGGCTGGCCCACGGCGGCAAGGTGCTGGCGCAATCCAGGCCTGTGCCGATCAAACACGTCATCGCGAGCCCGAATCTGTCGGCCGAGCAAATCGACAAGGTGCGTGCCTACCTGCTCGCACTGGACACGACCGACGAGGGCAGGAAGAAGCTGGAGTTGTGCAACTACGCCGGCTTCGAACGCTACGATGACGCGGCGATGCTGGCCATTGGCACCTGGCTGGGTTTGTAGCGCGACAGGGGTTTGCCCCGAGGGGGGACGCCCGGATCGGCGGCGCCGGGCCGCTACGATCCGAGCTCGCGCGCGCGGCGCGCGCAGCCTGGGATGACATGACATGAAGAAGTGGTTGCTCGGCTCTGTTTTCGCGGCTCTGGCCGCACCCGTCGCACTGGCCCAGCAGGGTCAGGTCAACGTGATCTGCTCAGTGCAGGCCGACTGGTGCAACATGATCCAGACCGTGTTCGCAAAGAGCACTGGCATCAAGGTCAACATGTCGCTCAAGGGCTCGGGCGAAGCGCTCGCGCAGCTGATCGCCGAGCGCGCGAACCCGAAGACCGATGTCTGGTTCGGCGGCACCGGCGACCCGCATCTACAGGCGGCCGAGAGCGACCTGACGATCGAATACAAGTCGGCGAACCTAGCGCAGCTGCACCCCTGGGCGCAGCAGCAGGCCAAGCAGTCGGGCTACAAGACGGTGGGCATCTACTCGGGCCCGCTGGGCTTCGGCTACAACACCGAGCTGATCGCGAAGAAGAAGCTCGATGTGCCCAAGAGCTGGGCCGATCTGCTCAAGCCCGAGTACAAGGGCGAGATCCAGGTCGCCAACCCGGCCTCAAGCGGAACTGCGTACACGATGATCGCAACACTCGTGCAGCTGATGGGCGAGGACAAGGCCTTCGAGTACCTGAAGGGCCTGCACAAGAACGTCAGCACGTACACGCGCAGCGGCACCGGTCCGATCAAGGCAGTGGCGCGCGGCGAGACGGCGGTGTCGATCAGCTTCGTGCACGATGGCCCGGGCGAGAAGCAGCAGGGCTTCCCGGTCGCGACCGTCACGCCGAGCGAGGGCACCGGCGCCGAGATCGGCTCAATGAGCATCGTCAAGGGCGCGCGCAATCTCGACAACGCGAAGAAGTTCTACGAGTGGGCGCTGACCGCGAGCGCGCAGCAGTTCGGCGCGGCCGCCAAGCAGTACCAGCTGCCGTCAAACAAGAACGCGGTGGTCGACCCAAACGTGCCGGACTTCAAGAAGATCAAGCTGATTGACTACGACTATGCGAAGTACGGCGCGAGCGCGGAGCGCAAGCGGCTGATTTCGCGCTGGGAGAAGGACGTGAACTCGTTGCCCAAGTGACGGGCTGACGTGTCGCATCAAGCACGCGCCCTGAACCGCGCGCAGAGCGCGATCCGCGGCTGGCTGCTGCTCGGGGGGTTGTCGTTCACGCTGCTGCCCTGGTATTTCCTCGCCGACAAGAGTGTGCTCGAGGCACTGCCCGGCGTGCTCGGTGGCGCCGAGACTGCGGGTGGACTGATCCAGATGCTGCGCCATGGCAAGGCGTGGCTCGCGTTCGCAGTCGTCGGTTTGCTGCTGGGTGGCATCGGCTGCGCCTTGCCCGCGGGCCGCGCCCAAGGGCGATGGCTCGCGCTGGGCGGCGGCATCGGCGCGGTCGGCCTGCTCGCCAGCGGCTTTGCGATCGGCACGAGAGGCTGGTCCTTCGACTGGCTCACGGCCAGCTTCGGCGCGCTGGGCCTAACGCAGTTCGGCATCGGGCTGGGCGCTGCGCTGACACTGGTCGCGCTGCTGATGCTGCTTGGAGCGGGTATCGCGCGGCTGGGCGGGTTTCGTGGCGATGTGTTCGTCGCGAGCAGCGTGGTGTTCTGCGGCGCGCTGATGGCCTTGTTCGTGGCGCTTCCGGTGCTCAAGGCGCTGGCCGGTGCGTTCCTTGACGACGCCGGGCGGCTCTCGAGCGACGCGCTGTGGGAGCGCATTGGCAACGAGCGCACCTGGGGTCTGGGCTGCCTGAATGTCGTTGGCGGCGGTCAGCGCTGCGGCGTGGCCTGGAACACGCTTTTCCTCGCGCTGCTGACAGCTGCCGGCACGACCGCGCTCGGCACGATGATCGCGCTGCTCGCCGAGCGCGGCTCGGCGCGCTTCAAGAAGCCGCTGAACGTTCTCGCGCTGCTGCCCATCATCACGCCACCGTTCGTGGTCGGCCTCGGGCTGATCCTGCTGTTCGGCCGCGCGGGCATCGTCAACCAGCTGCTCGAAGCCGCGTTCGACATCACGCCGACGCGCTGGTTCTACGGTGCGTTCGGCGTCTGGCTGGCGCAGCTGTTCGCGTTCACGCCGATCGCATTCATGATCATGCGCGGCGTCGTCGCCGGCATCGGGGCGTCGCTCGAAGAGGCGGCGCAGACGCTGCGCGCCAATCGCCGCATCACCTTCTTGACGATCACGCTGCCGCTGCTTGCGCCGGGGCTGGCGAACGCGTTTCTGGTCGGCTTCATCGAAAGCATCGCCGACTTCGGCAACCCGGTCGTCGTCGGCGGTCAGTTCTCGGTCCTGTCTACCGACATCTTTTTCGCCATCGTCGGTGCGCAATACGACCAAGGCCGCGCGGCCGCGCTCGCGCTGATCCTGTCGGCGTTCGCGCTCGCGGTATTCGTTGCGCAGCGCCGGCTCCTCGGCAGCACGAGCTACACGACGGTTTCGGGCAAGGGCGATGCCGGTGTGCCGATGCCACTGCCAGACGGCCTGCGCCGCGTGATCATCGCGATCACGCTGCCGTGGCTCGCATTCACGATCGTGGTCTACCTATTCGCGTTCGCCGGCGGTTTCGTGCAGACCTGGGGTCGCGACTACACGCCGACGCTGCACCACTTCATCACCGCGTTCGACGTGCAACGCGGCGAGTTCGGGCTGGTGTTCTCCGGCACCGCATGGAACTCGCTATTCACGACGCTGAAACTGTCGGCTATCGCTGCGCCGCTGTGCGCGCTGCTCGGGCTGCTGATCGCGTGGCTGCTCGCGCGCACGCAGTTCCGGGGGCAAAGCGCTTTCGAGTTCGGCGCGCTGCTTGCTTTCGCGATCCCGGGCACGGTGCTGGGTGTGAGCTACATCCTCGCGTTCAACGTGCCGCCGTTCGAGCTCACCGGTACCGGGCTGATCATCGTACTGTGCTTCGTGTTCCGCAATCTCCCGGTCGGTGTGCGCGCCGGCACCGCGGCGTTCAAGCAGCTCGACAAGTCACTCGATGAGGCTTCTGCAATGCTGCGCGCCTCGACCGCGACGACGCTGCGCCGCGTCGTGCTGCCGCTGCTCAAACCCGCGCTGGTGGCCGCGCTCGTCTACAGCTTCGTGCGCTCGATGACGACGGTCTCGGCGGTCGTGTTCCTCGTCACCGCAGAGAACGAATTGGCGACGACCTACATCATCGGCCGCGTCGGCAACGGCGACTACGGCGTCGCGCTGGCGTATTGCACGGTGCTGATCGTGCTGATGTCACTGGCGATCGCGCTGATCAACGCGCTGGTCGGTGAACGCCGGCTCGGCCGTCGCGCCTTGGGGGTATCGCATGGGTGAACTGGCAAACAGCGGCATCGAGTTCCGCAACATCAGCAAACGCTACGGTGATGCGACGAGTCCGCTTG
>JANYBE010000474.1 GCA_025360945.1 Rhizobacter sp.
GCCCGGATTTGCCGACGCAGCAAAAAAGGCAATGCCGGCGGTCGTCAACATCTTCACCGCCAAGGAAATCAAAACGCCGCGCCATCCGTTTCTCGACGATCCGCTGTTCCGGCATTTTTTCGGACGCGAACTCGAAGGCAAGGATGACGGCAAGGGCAAAGGCGGCGGCAATACGCGCCGCTCGTCCAGCCTCGGCAGCGGCGTGATCGTCGGCCCGGAAGGCTACGTGCTGACCAACTTCCACGTGATCGAATCCGCCGATGAAATAGAAGTGCTGCTGTCCGACGGGCGTCGCGCCGCGGCAAAAATCGTCGGGGGCGATCCCGATACCGATCTCGCAGTGATCCGGATTGATCTTGCCAACTTGCCGAGCATCGTGTTCGGCCGCCCCGAAGCGGCGCGCGTCGGCGACGTCGTGCTCGCGATCGGCAACCCGTTCGGCGTTGGCCAGACGGTGACCTCGGGTATCGTCAGCGCGCTTGGGCGCAGCCAGCTCGGCATCAACGTGTTCGAGAATTTCATCCAAACCGATGCCGCGATCAACCCCGGCAACTCGGGCGGCGCGCTCGTCGATGCGGCAGGCAATCTGCTTGGCATCAACACCGCGATCTATTCGCGCACCGGCGGCAGCCTGGGCATCGGCTTCGCTATTCCCGTCAGCACGGCCCGCCAGGTGATGGAGGCGCTGATCAAGGATGGGCGCGTCACGCGCGGCTTTCTGGGCGTCGAGCAGCGCGACCTCACGCCCGAGATCGCGCAGACGCTGAAGCTGCCGATCAAGCAGGGCGTGCTGATCACCGGCGTGCTGCAAAGTGGCCCGGCAAGCGCTGGCGGACTGCGCCCGGGCGACGTGGTCGTAAGCATCGGCGACGTGCCGGTCAGCAGCACACGGCAGCTGCTCAACGCCGTCGCGGCACTGAAGCCCCAGGCCGTGGCCGCGCTCGGTGTGCAGCGCGGCGACAAGGCCCTGGCCGTGAACGTCACTGTGGGTCAGCGGCCACCGGCGCCAAAGATGCTCCAGCGGGAAGAGTAGCTACGCCGAGGGCGCGTCGCTCGCTTCCTCCGGAGCCTGCGTGTGCTTGATGAACACGCCCGCGGCGATGATGCCGATCTCGTAGAGCAACACCATCGGGATTGCCAGCGCGAGCTGCGACACCACATCGGGCGGCGTCAGCACCGCCGCGATGATGAATGCGAGCACGATGAAGTAGGCGCGGAAAGACTTCAGCTTTGCGATGCTGACCAGCCCCATGCGCGCGAGCACGACGACGACGATGGGCACCTCGAACGCGGCGCCGAAGGCGATGAACATCGACAGCACAAAGCTCAGGTAGGCCTCGATGTCCGGCATCGCCGAGACGCTCTTCGGCGCGAAGCTCTGGATGAAGGTGAAGACCTTGCCGAACACAAAGAAGTAGCAAAACGCCACGCCGAGGAAGAACAGCAGCGTGCTCGACACCACCAGCGGCAGCACCAACTTTTTCTCGTGGGTGTACAGCCCCGGCGCGACAAAGGCCCAAACCTGGTACAGCACCACCGGCAGCGCCAGCAGGAACGCCGCCATCAGCGTGATCTTCAGCGGCACGAGGAACGGCGAGATCACGCTGGTCGCAATCAGCATGCCGCCCTTGGGCAGGTGCTGGACCAGCGGCAGCGCGAGCAGGTCGTACAGACCGGCCGACCCGGGCCAGATCATCAGCACGCCGAAGCACACACCAATCGCGACGCACGAGCGCACCAGCCGGTCGCGCAGCTCGATAAGGTGCGAGACAAACGGCTGCTCAGTGCCCGCGAGCTCGTCGGGCTTGTCGTCGGGACTGCTCATCGCGGATCAGGCCGAAGCACGTGGCGGCCGGAACCGCGCGACCCGCGCCGCACCCGATTGCGCCTTCACACGCACGCCGGCACGCTGCTTGTACCACTGCGGCGTGGCGCCGCGCTTGAGGCGCCAGTTCTTCTTCGGCGGCTGCAGCACCTTGTCGTTCCGCAGCATCCAGAACATCATCGCGTCGCCCGCGTCGTTCTTGATGGACGTGTTGTCCCAGTCGAACGTGGCGACGGGCGGGCGCGAAGGATCGTACCCCGCG
>JANYBE010000476.1 GCA_025360945.1 Rhizobacter sp.
CGTTGAGGCGGTAGTACAGATCCTGCCGGAAGTTGCCAGCATGCACCTCCGCGGCCAGATCCTTGTGTGTCGCACTGAGCAGGCGCACGTTGACCGGCACCTCGCTGACCGCACCGACCGGCCGCACCGAGCGCTCCTGGATCGCGCGCAGCAGCTTGGACTGCATCGCCAGTGGCAGGTCGCCGATCTCGTCCAGGAACAAGGTGCCACCGTTCGCCGCCTGGAAGAAGCCTTCGCGGTCTTCCATCGCGCCGGTGAATGCGCCCTTGCGGTAGCCGAAGAACTCGGCCTCGAGCAGCTGCTCGGGAATGGCGCTGCAATTCACCGCGATGAAGGGCTGACCACTGCGCACGCTCACCTCATGAATCGCACGTGCCACCAGTTCCTTTCCCGTCCCCGATTCGCCGGTGACCAGCACCGGCGCCATGCTGCGCGCGACCTTGTCGACCAGCGAGCGCACCTGCTCCATCGCGCTCGACTCGCCCGCCATGCGCGACAGCGCCTGGCTCACCGGCGCTGCTGGTATGGCTGCGATCGGCGCCGGGCGCGGGGCGGCGGCGATGGCCGGCGCACCGCTTTCCGACGGCAGGCTCGCCGGGTCGATCGTTGGCGGTGCGCCACCGGCGCCGGCGCGTCCGAGTGCCGAGCCAACGACCGCGCGGAACTGCTTCAGGTCGACCGGCTTCGTGAGGTAATCGTAGGCGCCTGCCTTCAGCGCCTCGACCGCGTTCTCGGCCGAGCCATATGCGGTGATGACGATGGTCTTCTCGCGTCGGCCGCTGTCCTCGAGCCAGCGCAGCACATCCAGGCCGGTGCCGTCGGGTAGCCGCATGTCGGTGATGACGGCACTGTAGACGCGGTCCTTCAAGTGCAGCAGCGCGTCCTGCACGGTGCCCGCGGTCTCGATGTCGTATCCCTCACGCAGCAGCGTCAGCTCGTAGAGCGTGCGCAGGTCGGGTTCGTCGTCGATGACGAGCAGGCTAAAGTGCGAAGCGTTGGTCATGGGTCGGGTGAAGGTGGCCGTGCGTTCAGGCAAAGATGCCCCTAGGCAAACAGACTGGGGCCGAGCGCCCTGCGCTGCATGTCGACAAAGAACTCGTTGCGCTGACCTTCGCCGACCGCGCGCAGCCGATAGTCGATGGTCGCACCATAGCGTTCACACAGCTCGCGGCAAATATACAGGCCCAGCCCGGTGCCGCGGCTGCGGGTCGAGAAAAACGGCTCGAACAAATAGGGTTCCACGTCGGGCGGTATCGGTGCACCGTCGCTGGCCACGCTCAGAAAAGCCTGTGCCTCGTGCCGCGAATCCAGCCGCAGCTGGATCGCGCCAGGCGCCTTGCTCGCATGGCGCAGCGCGTTGTCGAGCAGGTTCACGAGCACACGGCGCAGGTGCTCGGCATCGAACCACACGCCGATCGGCTCGTCCGGCAGATCGATGCGCAACACGCTCTGGTCGCCCAGCACCACGCCGGCCGCACGCGCCCACTCGCTACACACAGCGCCGACCTGCGCGGTGGCATCGATCACGCCGACATCGGGGACCACGCCTGGCGCCACTTCCATCACGTCGTCGACGATGCGCTTCAATCGCTCGACGTTGTCGCTCACCATGCGCATCAGCTGGCGCTGCACCGGGTCGGTGGCATCTTCGGCGAGCAGCGCATTGGCCTGCGAGATGGCGGCCAGCGGGTTGCGGATCTCGTGCGCGATGCCGGCCGACACGCGGCCCATCGCGGCGAGCTTTTCTTGACGGCTGCGCGCCTGCATGTTGCGCACGTCTTCCAGGAACAGCACGCAGAACTCCTCGATCGCCTGCGGCTCGCGCTTGCGCGTGAAGCGCACGCGGGCGCGCAGCGTGCGCTGCGCGCCCGGTCCGTTCATCGAACCGAGTTCGAACTGCAGCACCACGTCGCGCCCGGCTTCGGGCCACGAGGCTTCGCCGAACGCGCGCTCGACGGTCTTGACGAGTGCATCCCAGGCCTGCACACCGCGCAGTTGAAACGGCGCGGGCCTACTCATGCCGCTGGGCGCGAGCAGGCGCCGCGCGGCGGGATTGGCGGCACGCACGCGGCCGCGCCGGTCGACAACCAGTACGCCGTCCTGCATCTCTTCGATCACGAGCCGGTTCAGCTGCGCTTGCTGACGTGCCATCTCAAGGCTGCCGCGCGCGGTCAGCTCTTCGCGCGCCAGGCGCCCGGCCAGTTCACCGGCCAGCACCGTGATCACGAAGAAACCGCTGCCGGCGAGGCCCGCCTGGGTGATCTGCAAAGCGCTGTCGCC
>JANYBE010000515.1 GCA_025360945.1 Rhizobacter sp.
TCATCTTGTCGCCGAGTGCCTTGGCGATTTCCATCGCGCCGAAGTAGTGGTTCATCTCCACGTGCGCCGCATGTGCCTCGGTCGCGTCGATGTTCAACGTGATCACCGAAATGCCCGCGCGCTTGGCCTTGGCGATGGACGGCGCGAGTGCCACGCTGTCGATGGGCTGCAAGAAGATAACAGCCATGCCCTCGTTGATCAGCGTGTCCATCAGGCTGACTTGCACCTCCACCTTGTTCTGTCCGTCGAGAAGCTTGTAGTCGATCACCTGCTGCGTCTTCAGCACTTCCTCGATGCCCTTGGACCAGGCGGCGGGCACTGTGTGCGGCTGCCACTGGATGAAGGCCATGCCGACCCTGCCGCCGGCGGCGCGCGCTTGCCGCATGCCGATCGCGCCCGTTTTCGGGTCGATGTCGCCGAACAGGCCTGCCGCGGCCGTGCCGATCATGGCCGAGCCCAGCGCCATGCTCTTCAGGAGGCCGCGACGATTGTTAGCGGCGCGCTTGTCATTGCTGTTGCTCATGATTGTCTCCAGACTGGGTTTGTTTGGGTGTCAGGAAGCCGAGGCGCGATCGCGCCCCGGACGGCGGTAAAGAGCGCATACACCGACGCCGTCGCGGTGATGAACAGGCGGTTCCTTTTCGGGCCGCCGAAGGTCAGATTGGCCACCGTCTCCGGCACGTGGATGATTCCGAGCGGCGCGCCGTTTGCCGCGAAGACCTCCACGCCGCGCGCAGAGCTGATCCACAAGTTGCCGAACTCGTCGAGCCGCAGGCCATCTGGCTGGCCCTCGTCGATGACCGTGACGACATGGCTCGAGCCGACCGAGCCGCCCGCGTCGACCGGGAACGCGAGCACGTGATGATGGCCGTCGTCGTCGTGAGAACGCGAGCTGTCGGCCACGTAGAGCGTGCGCTCGTCCGGCGAGAAGGCCAAGCCGTTGGGCATCTGCATCGAGCAGATCTTGGCGTCGACCGTGCCGGTTCGCGGGCAGATGCGGTAGACGAAGCAGCCGTCCTGCTCCGGCGTCGCGCGTTCGCCTTCGTAGTCGCTGCCGATGCCGTAGGTCGGGTCGGTGAACCACACCGCGCCGTCGGACGCGACGACCACGTCGTTGGGTGAGTTGAGTCGCCTGCCTTGATGCGCGCTGGCGAGCACGGTGCGTGTGGCATCGTGCTCGATGCGCACCACTGAGCGAGTCAGGTGTTCGCAGGTGACGCGGCGACCCTGCGCATCGCGGGTGTTGCCGTTGCTGTAATTAGCCTGGTGCGACAGAACGCGCACGCCCAGGTCCGGCACCCATTGCATCAGCCGGTTGCGCGGGATGTCAGACCACACGAGGTGATCGCCCACGGGGAAGTAGACCGGCCCCTCTGCCCACATCGAGCCTTGATGCAACTGCTTCAACGGCGCGCCGGGCAGCACCAGCGAGCGCATGCGGCGATCGAAAAAGGTGATGCGTGCGGCGCTCAAGGCCTCGGGCTTCCAGGAGGCGCTGCCGCGACATCGAAATCAAATTGCATGAAGTGCCTCCGCCGCGAGCGGGCAGAACGCCCACCAGTTGGTCAAGCCACTTTATACGAGTTGGCGTATTGGTCTGACCAGATTTACCCTAGCCCGACCGCGCTTACGTGCCGACCCAGCGCTCCTCGGACGCCTTCAGGTGGGAACGAATGGCGGTCTGCGCCGCGAGCGGATCGCGGGATTCGAGGGCGCGCAGAATCGCCTCGTGCTCCTTCAGCGCAAGGTTCCACGTTCGGCTGTTCTCAAAACGAGAGCTGATCTTGGCGGAAATCGGGCTGTGGCGGCCCTCGAACATCTCGCTAATCAGGCGAACCATCACCAGGTTGCCGCTCATCTCAGCGATCGCAAGATGAAACTGCCGGTCGAATTCGAGCGGCGAGCGCCGGCGCGCGATCTCCGTGCGCATCGACTCGACGATCTCGCGCAGGCGCACCATGTCCCTTTCGGTCGTGTGCGCGCAGGCCAGCACTACGGCTGAGCCTTCGAGTGCGGCGCGCGCCTGCATCAGCTCCATCGGGCTGTCGCCCAGCGATGCCGTGGCCTTGAGGGGCCGATCCGGCGGGCTGCAGACATAGACGCCCGAGCCGCTCCTGATCTCGACGGTGCCTTCGACATCGAGCGCGACCATCGCCTCGCGCAGCGAGGGTCGCGACACGCCGAGCTGTTGCGCGAGGTCGCGCTCAGGTGGTAACCGCGTGCCGGTGTCGAATCCGCCCTCTCGAATGAGCTCGCGAATCTGATCGGCGATCTGCTGGTAGAGGCGTCGAGGCTCGACTTGCTTGAGCTGAACCGTCATGGGATCCGTGTGTCGGAGATTGGCCTGACCATGATAGCGCGCCCGCACGCGGCTGCGTTTCGGCGCGCGCAACACTTGCGGCGCACTAGGGATAGTCCCAGCAGAAAAGGGTTATTTGGTCAGGCCAAATATTGATCGTAGCGTCAGGTGGTATGACCAAGTGACGATGCGGCGATTGAGCTCGATCTCTTCGCGACCCACTCACAAGAATGCATCAGGAGAAAACGATTGTCAGTGCAGCCCGTACCCGTCCTCGCGCCCGATGCGAGTGCTCTTCGCCCTCGGGCCGAAGCGCCGCTGATGCGACTCGACGGCATCTGCAAGCGCTTCCTCACGGTCACGGCGCTGGCGAACGTGGGCCTCGAGCTCAGACGCGGTGAGGTGCACGCATTGTGCGGCGAGAACGGCGCGGGCAAATCGACGCTGATGCGGGTGATGAGCGGCCAGCTGCAGCCCGACGAAGGGCAACTCGTGTTCAAGGGCCACACCACGCGGTTTGCTTCGTCGCGCGACGCCGAGGCGGCGGGCATCGCGATGATCCACCAGGAGCTTAACCTCGTGCCACACCTGTCAGTGGCCGAAAACATCTACCTGGCCCGCGAGCCGCGACGTGGCCTATTCATTGATCGCGCCCGCTTGCATGCGGATGCGCGCAAGTGCCTCGCCCGGCTAGGCGTGGCGATCGAGCCGACCGCGATCGTGCGAACGCTGTCGGTGGCACAGCGCCAGATGGTCGAGATCGCGAAGGCGCTTTCGATCGATGCCGAAGTGCTGATCATGGATGAGCCCACCTCGTCGCTGACTGAATCAGAAACCGGTCAGCTCTTCACCGTGATTGCTGAACTCAAACGCGCCGGCGTGGCGATCGTCTACATCACGCACCGCCTTGACGAGATGGCGCGCATCGTCGACCGGGTGACGGTGCTGCGCGACGGTCGGCACGTGTCCACGGACGACTTTGCGGCGACGACGACCGACGAGATCGTCGAGCGCATGGTCGGCCGCTCGCTGGACGAGAAGTTCCCGCCACGCACATCGAGGCCGACGTCTGAGGTGCTGCTGTCGGTCTGCGGCCTGTCGCGCCGCGGTACCTTCAGCGACGTGAGCTTCGAATTGCGGCGCGGCGAAATCCTCGGTTTTTCGGGCCTGATGGGCGCGGGCCGGACCGAGGTCGCACGCGCCATCTTCGGTGCCGACCTGCCCGATGCCGGCACGGTTCGGCTGGGCGACAAGCCGCTGCGCGTCCACAGCCCGCGCGACGCGATACGCAGTGGCATCGCGTACCTGTCCGAAGACCGCAAGGGCCATGGCTTGGCGGTCGACATGACGGTGGCCCAGAACGTGAGCCTCGCGAACAGCGCAGCGGTGGCCGGCCCGCTGGGCTTCATACGATTCGGGCAGGAAGACGCCGTCGCGCAGCGCTACATCGACTCGCTGGGCATCCGCACGCCGTCGACGCGCCAGATCGTGCGGCTTTTGTCGGGCGGCAATCAGCAGAAGATCGTGATCGCGAAATGGCTGTTCCGCGATTCGCGCGTGCTGTTCTTCGACGAGCCGACCCGCGGCATCGATGTCGGCGCGAAGTACGCGATCTACAGGCTGCTCGATGAACTCGCGGCACAAGGCATCGGTGTCGTTCTCATCAGCTCGGAACTGCCCGAAATCCTGGGCATGACCGACCGTGTTGCTGTGTTCCATGCCGGGCGCGTCAGCGCCATGCTCGACACGCGCAAGACCTCTCAAGAAGAAATCATGCACCACGCCTCCGGCCGCGGTGCAGTCACCGCTTGCAACTCATGACCGAAACCCAAAAAGACCTGTTCCAGAAGTTCGCCGCGCTCGGCAGCCTGCTTGCGCTGACCGTAGTTTTCTCGCTCGTCAGCGGCGCGTTCCTGTCGGTTGGCAATGGCATGACGGTCGCACTGCAAGTCACCTCGATTGCCTACCTCGGCATCGGCGCGACCTGCGTCATCATCACCGGCGGCATCGACCTGTCGGTGGGTGCCATCCTCGCGCTCTCGGGCGTGGTCGCGGCGATGGCGGTCAAGGCCGGCGCGCCGGTGCCGGTGGGCATGTTCGCGGGGCTCGTGGTCGGCGCGCTGTGCGGTGCGGTGAACGGGCTGTGCGTCACGGTGCTGCGCCTGCCGCCTTTCATCGCGACGCTCGGGATGATGCTGGTGGCGCGCGGCGTCGCGTTGCAGATCACCGATGCGAAGGCGATCGGCGGCCTGGGCGACAGCTTCGCCGAACTCGGCAACGGCTCACTGTGGCGCATCGTGAAGATCGGCACCGACGGCTTCCCCGACGTCACCTTCCCCGGCATTCCGTACCCGGTGCTGCTGATGGTCGTGCTCGCGATCGCGGTCTCGATCCTGCTGCGCCTGACCACGCTCGGTCGGCACCTCTACGCCGTCGGCTCCAACAGCGAGGCGGCACGCCTGTCGGGTGTGGACGTGCGCGGCGTGACGCTGTTCGCCTACGTGCTGTCGGGCCTGCTGGCCGGGCTCACCGGCTGCGTGTTGATGTCGCGTCTCGTGACAGCGCAACCGAGCGAGGGCCTGATGTACGAGCTCGACGCGATCGCTGCGGCCGTGATCGGCGGCACCTCGCTGTCGGGCGGCATCGGCACGATCTCCGGCACCGTGATCGGCGCCTTCGTGATTGGCATCCTGCGCAACGGTTTGAACATGGGCGGCGTGTCCGCCTTCACGCAGCAAATCATCATCGGACTGGTCATCCTGCTCACCGTGTGGATCGACCAGATGCGACATCGACGATGAACCCGCACTGGCCCGGACGGCCGGAATAGAGAGACCACCTTGAACACCAAGAGGAACGACATGAAAAAGCTGATCACGACACTGTTTGCATCCACGCTTGTTCTGAGCGGCACCGCCGCGATGGCCGCCGACAAGGAGATCGCGGTCATCGTCAAGACCGCCAACTCCGACTTCTGGCAGAACGTCAAGAAGGGCGCGAACGCCGCGGCCTCCGGCATGACTGGCTACACCACCTCGTTCCAGGGCGCCGCATCCGACACCGACCTGGCCGGCCAGGTGGCGCTGGTCGAGAACGCGGTGAACCGCAAGGTCGCCGGCATCGTGCTGGCGCCGTCGGACCCGGACGCGCTGATCCCCGCGATCAAGAAGGCATGGGAGGCGAAGATTCCCGTGATCCTGATCGACTCGGCTGCCGCCGACTCGGGCAAGGCCTACTACCAGTCGTTCTTGGCCACCGACAATCAAAAGGCCGGTGAGCTTTGCGCACAGGCATTGATCGACAAGGTCGGCACCGTCGGCAAGATCGCGATCATGTCGTACACCGCCGGTTCTGGCTCGGAGATCGGGCGCGTCGGCGGCTTCAAGAAGTACATCGAATCGCACTCGAAACTGACGATCGTCGGCCCGTTCTACTCGAACTCGCAGATGGGCACGGCGCTCAACCAGACGACCGACGTGCTTGCTGCAAATGCCGATCTGAAGGGAATCTTCGGCGCCAACGAGCCCACCGCCATCGGCATGGGCCGCGCGCTCGTGCAGAGCGGTAAAGCGGGCAAGGTCGCGGCGATCGGCTTCGACGGCAACTCGGATTTGCAAGGCTTCATCAAGGACGGCACGCTCGAAGCCATCGCTGTGCAAAGCGCGTTCCAGATGGGCAACCTCGGCGTGAAAACTGCGGTCGAAGCATCGCAAGGCAAGGCCGTGGCGAAGTTCCTCGACACCGGCGTAGTGATGGTGACGAAGAAGAACATCGACACCACCGAAGCCAAGAACGTTCTGTACTGAGCGTCTCGTGCCAACAGGCGTCCCCGGACCGCACACCATGCTACCGAATGCCAGGAAGCAGTCTGAGCGAAGATCGTTGATGCGCAGTCAGCTGCGCATTCCGATCTTCGGTCTCGGCTGCGCGCAGCTGGGCGGCCTGTATCGCGCGATGTCGGACGCCGACGCGGCCCGCCTGCTCGAGAGCGCGTGGCAGCGCGGAGTGCGGCTGTTCGACACCGCGCCGTACTACGGCTTCACGCGCTCAGAGCGGCGGCTGGGCACGGCGCTGTCGCACTGGCCGCGCGACGAGTTCGTGCTGAGTACCAAGGTCGGGCGACTGTTGCGCCCCGACGATTCGGTGCGCTCGGGTGACTGCGGCTTCAGTGACCCGCTGCCATTTCGGCCGTACTTCGACTACAGCCGAGACGGCGTCCTGCGCTCGTTCGACGAGAGCCTCGCACGGCTCGGCGTCTCGGGCGTGGACATTCTCTACGTGCACGACATCGGCACGGTGACGCACGGCGAGCGGCATGCGTCGTATTGGAAGCAGCTCACGAAGGGCGGAGGCTTTCGTGCGCTTGAAGAGTTGCGCAGCAGCGGTGCGGTGGCGGCGGTGGGGCTGGGCGTCAACGAGTGGCAGGTAGCGCACGCGAGCATGGACGAGTTCGACATCGACTGCACCATGCTCGCGGGCCGCTACACGCTGCTCGAGCAGGCTTCTCTTGCACCTTTTCTCGATGAATGCCTGAAGCGAGGCACCGGCGTGGTCGCAGCCGGGCCTTTCAACTCCGGCGTGCTCGCCGGCGGCAGTACCTTCGATTACGCGCCGATACCGGCCCCCGTACGCGAGCGCGTTCGCGCGCTGCAGGCGGTGTGCCGGGAGTTCGACGTGCCGCTGCCCGCGGCGGCGCTGCAGTTCGGGCTCGCCCATCCGGCGGTCGTCGCGTGTGTCGCGGGTGCGCACAGCGACGAGGAGCTCGGGCAGAACCTAGCCTGGTTCAACACGAGCATCCCGTCGGCGCTGTGGCTGGCACTGCGCGAGCGAGGCCTGGTGGATTCGCGCGCCCCGCTGCCTGGTGAATGAGCAGGTCATGCGCATCGATTCTCATCAGCATTTCTGGCGCATCGCCGATCGGCAGGGCCAGTGGCCGCCATCAGCACTGGCGCCGATCCACCGCGATTTCGCGCCTCCCGATCTGCTTCCCGCGCTGCGGCGCTGCGGAGTGGACGGGACGGTGCTCGTGCAATCCCTGCGGACGCTGGCGGACACTGAGTACCTGCTGGACCTCGCCGCACACTGTGCGCCTGTTCGCGGCGTCGTGGGCTGGGTCGACATGGCGCGCACCGACGCCCCGCAGCACATCGCGAGGCTGGCGTGCGACTCGCTGCTCAAGGGCCTTCGACCGATGCTGCAGGACCTGCCCGACGACGACTGGGCCAACGACCCGGCCTACGACGCGGCAGCGCGCATGATGATCGAGCACGGGCTGGCCTTCGACGCGCTCGTGCGTTCCGCGCAGTTGCCTGCGCTGCTGGGCTTCGCGCAGCGTCATCCGCTGCTGCGCATCGTGGTCAACCACGCCGGCAAGCCCCCGATCGCTCGCGGCGGCGCCCTGCCATGGCGCGCTTACATCGCGGCGCTCGCCGCACTGCCGAATGTGCATTGCAAGCTGTCCGGGCTGCTGACCGAAGCCGGTCCGCACGCGGACATAGCGGCGCTAGCGCCCTGGGTCGATCATCTTTTCGCGGTGTTCTGCCATGACCGGCTGATGTGGGGCAGCGACTGGCCGGTGGTGAACCTCGCCAGCGACTACGACGCCTGGTTCGCGATGGCGACGGCGCTGTGCGAAGCGCAGCCTGGCGTCGACGCCGCGGCGCTGGCCGGCGTGTTCGGCGGCAACGCGGGTCGCTTCTATCACCTGGCTTGAGAGACACGTATGCAACGCATGGGAATGGTCATCGGCATCAAGGCCGAGCACATCGCCGAGTACAAGCGGCAGCACGCGGCCGTGTGGCCGACGGTGCTGGAACGCATTCGACTTTCTCACGTCCGCAACTACTCGATCTTCCTGCGCGAGCCGGAGAACCTGCTGTTCGGCTACTGGGAATACCACGGCAGCGACTTTGCCAGTGATATGGCCGCGATCGCCGCCGACCTTGAGACGCAGCGCTGGTGGAGCGTCTGCGGCCCGTGCCAGCTGCCCCTTCCGAGCCGACAGCCCGACGAGCACTGGGCGTCGATGGAATGCGTGTTTCATCTGGACTGACCAGCAACCCTACCAGCGACGACAAGGACATCCATGTTGACCGTGATCTGCAAAACCCCTGGCGTGTTGATCGCCGAGCAACAGCCTCGACCGGAGCCCGCTGAGGGCGAGGTTCTGCTGCGCGTCAAGCGCGTGGGCGTGTGCGGTACCGACCTGCACATTTTCACCGGCGACCAGCCCTATCTCAACTACCCGCGCGTGATGGGCCACGAATTCTCGGGCCTAGTCGCCGAGGCGCCTGTTGGCAGCCGGCTCGCGCAGGGCGATCCGGTGTTCGTGATGCCGTATCTCTCGTGCGGCCACTGCGTGGCCTGCAGGCACGGCAAGACGAACTGCTGCGTCAACATCCAGGTGCTTGGCGTGCATCGCGACGGCGCGTTCGCCGAGTACCTCAGCGTGCCCGAGCAATTCGTTCACAAGGCCGAGGGCGTCACGCTGGACCAGGCCGCGATGGTGGAGTTCCTTTCGATAGGCGCGCACGCCGTGCGCCGTGCCGACGTGCAGACTGGTCAGCGTGTGCTCGTCGTGGGCGCCGGGCCGATCGGCATGGCGGCGCTCATCTTCGCGCGCCTGCGCGGCGCAACCGTGACAGCGCTGGACACACGTGCCGAGCGCGTCGACTTCTGCGTGAAGCACCTGGGCGTGCATTCGGGCACCCTGATCGGCCCGGACGACGAGCGCCAGCTTTCGGACCAGACCGGCGGCGACTTCTTCGACGTGGTGTTCGATGCAACCGGCAATCCGCGCGCGATGGAGCGCGGCTTCAAGCTCATCGCGCACGGCGGCAAGTACGTGTTGATCTCGGTAGTGCGCGACAACATCACGTTCTCCGACCCCGAGTTTCACAAGCGCGAGACCACGCTGCTCGGGAGCCGCAACGCGACGATGGAGGACTTCGAGACGGTGCTGAGCGCGATGCGCGCCGGCCTGATTCCGGACGCTGCGCTGAACACCCACCGCATGCCGCTGGCGCGTGTGCCCGACGACTTCGCCTCGTTGCTCGATCCTGCACAAGGCGTGGTCAAGGCCATCGTCGAGTGCTGAGCCGGAGCGACGCGTGACGCAACCCATCCTCCAGTTCGGCACTGGGCGCTTCCTGCAGGCCCATGTCGACCTGTTCGTCTCGCAGGCGCTGGCGCGCGGCGAGGCGATTGGAGGGATCACCGTCGTGCAGACAACAGACAGCCCGCAGAGCAGCGCGCGACTCGCCGCGCTGGCGAGCGGGCGCGGCTATCGCGTTGAGGTTCAGGGGCGGATGAACGGTGAGCGTGTCGTCGAGACGGTGCATGTCGATTCGGTGCGCGAGGGCCTGAACGCGGGCCGCGACTGGGCACGCGTGCTGGAGGCGGTCGCGACGGACGTGCAGGTCATCGT
This sequence comes from Rhizobacter sp., assembly GCA_025360945.1. Lineage (GTDB taxonomy): Bacteria > Pseudomonadota > Gammaproteobacteria > Burkholderiales > Burkholderiaceae_C > LMDS01. The sequence goes on from JANYBE010000515.1 coordinate 9,726, forward strand.
CTCGAACACGGCCGACCAGGGCTACACGTTGAACGGCAGCGACAGCGTCGCGCTATTGTGGGACGCTGCTGCAGCGCCGCGTAGCTTTCCCGCCAAGCTGTTGGTGCTGCTGCATCATCGCTGGCGTTGCAATCCCGATGCGGCGTTGTCCCTGTACCCATGCGAGCTGGTTTCGCGCAACGGCGACACGCTGCGTGATCTGGTGCTGGACCTAGCCCAGGTGTGGGGCACGCGCGCGCCGTTCCAGGCCTATGTGCGCGAGCACTGCGTGTGGGTCAACTCGCTGGTCGACCGCATCGTGTCGGCGCCGATCGAACCGGCCGGAGCCGTCGCGGAGCCGTTCGCACTGTGGGCCATCGAGCGTCGGGAGCGCATGGTGCTGCCGTGCACTCACCCTGCGATCGTGCTCACCGACACGCTGGCGCGCCACGAGCGGCTCAAGCTAATGCTGCTCAACCTGGGGCACAGCTTTCTGGCGGAGCGCTGGATCGTTGATGGTCGCGCCGCCGACGAGACCGTGTTCCAAGCCATGAGCGATACCGCGCTGCGCGCCGAGCTCGAAGCGGTGTGGGGCGACGAGGTGCTGCCTGTCTTCGAAGCCGAAGGCGAGGGGGAGCATGCGCGTGCGTACCTGGTCGGTCTGCGCGACCGCCTGCTGAATCCGTTTCTGGCGCATCGCCTCGCGGACATCGCGAAGGACCACCGCGAGAAGAAGCGGCGGCGCATCGCACCGCTCATCGAGCGTGCCATCGAAATGAACCTGGCGTTGCCGCAGAGGCGACTGCACGCGGCCCTGTCGAGCAACGCGGAGGGAAACAGCCTATGACCAGCTTCAACGACAGCGGCTGAGCGCCAACTGCGTGCGCGCGCGGACCACAACGCGCCCACCACCTTCTCATTCGGCGCCAATGTGTTCAACGCGCTATAGCGCGGGGGAAGTTGCGCCCTGCATTTTCATCAACCTACAACAGGAGACGAATCTTGAGTACAAACCACCTGCGGCGCACCTTCGCGCTCACCATTACCGCATTCGCCGCCACGCTTGGGGCAACCTCGGCCATGGCGGTCGATTTCGACGGCTATTTCCGCGCCGGCCCTGGCGCCACGTCCAAGGACTCGGCACGCGCCTGCTACAACCTAGGCATCACAGGCGGCCACTACCGGCTGGGCAACGAGTGCGACTTCTACGGCGAATTCGGTCTGGCCCAGAGCGGTACCGTCGACGGCGTGACCTACAAGGCCAAGGTTATGTTCAACGAGTACAACCCCGGCACCGACGTCGGCAAGTCCAGCTCCAGCTTCGAGCAGATGTACGTCGAGGGTAGCGGGTTCGATATCTCGCCAGGCACCAACTTCTGGATCGGCAAGCGCTTCTACGGTCGCGCCGACGTGCACATCCTCGACACATTCTTCGTGCGCATGGACGGCGTCGGTGTCGGCGCCGACAGCATCGCTGCGGGCGGCGGCAAGCTCGGCTTTGCCTTTTTCAGCAGCGACTCCGGCGCCGGCTTCGGCGACGGCGGCACCGGCACCTCCACCAATCCGGGCAACCGCTTCAACGTCGACCTGACCGAGCTGCCGGTGAACCCGGGCGGCACGCTGCGTGTCACCGGCACCTTGACCCAGGGCCACTATGACAATGCGCTCAATGGCAAAGGCACCACCGGCTTGGGGCTGAGTCTCCAGCACGTCCAGGAAATCAACAGCATCGGCGGCAAGAACACCGCGTGGCTGCAGTACGCGCAAGGCTCGGCCGGGCTGGATGCCAACTTCGGCACCATGACTGCCACCTCCAGCGTGAAGAAGTGGCGCGCCGTGGAGAGCGTGACCTGGCAGGTCGGGCCGCTGGGCGGACAGGCCGTGGCGCTGTATGGCGAGCACGACAAGGACGACATCAACCTGACCGCCAAGTTCAAGGAGATGTCGATCGGTGGCCGCGGCTCGTACGCGGTGACGAAGAACTTCAAGCTGATCGCCGAAGCCGGCTACATGACCAAGAAGCCCGATGCCAGCCCCACGCAGAAGCTGGCGAAGTTCACGTTCGCCCCGACGCTGTCGACGGGCCCGGGCTTCTTCAACCGGCCCGAGCTGCGACTGTACGTGACCACGGCCAAGTGGAACAGCGCGGCCAATGCGGCCTCAGGTCTGGCCGGCCTCACTGGGCTGGGCGACGGCAAGACCAAGGGCACCAGCTTTGGCGCTCAGGCTGAGATCTGG
>JANYBE010000526.1 GCA_025360945.1 Rhizobacter sp.
GGCGCTCGGCGGCCAGACGCGTCTTGCTGGCAAGGTCGGTGACGATCGCATCGAGCGTGCCCTTGCCCAGATTCAAGCCAGCGTCGAGAGCGGTCTCGACCTTCACGTCAAACCAGCTCTCGATGCTGCGCGACACGAACTGGTAGCTCACCGTGTAGATCAGCACGCCCGGCACCACGCCGACGAGCGCGAAGATGGCCGCGAGCTTGAGCAAAAGCCGGCTGCCGAACTTGCCCCGCCGCACGCGGACCAGCAGCCGCACGGCGGCGATCGCGATCACCAGCACCAGCAACGTTGCAACAGTCAGATTGACCCAGAGCAGCCAGACGTAGTGGCGCTCGTACAGCGCCGGGTTGTTGGTGGCGATCGACAGCAGGAACGCGAGCACCAGCCCAGCCCCCGTCGCCGCCACCGTGGAAATGATCCACGCCCATCGCGTCGCTTTGGTCATCGCCACGCCAGTGGTCTCAGTTGAGCTTCTGGGTGCGCTGGACGGACATCGACCAGTCGGCTTGGCCGCCGATACCGATCTGCAGCGGGCGCGGCAGCAGCGAGGTGTCGAGCCGGAAGTTGAACTCGACGTAATGCCGGCTGCCCTCTTCGATCTGCGCCGGCTCGGCTATCTTCCAGCGCGCGGCGCGGGCGATCGCGGCAAAGGCTTCTTCCTTGGTCGCGTAGTTCTGGCTCAGGCCGAGAAAGGTGACGCGGTAGGTCGACGTGAGCGGCTGGTAGACGATGCGCCAGACCCGCACCGCGCGCGCCACCCGCTGATCGCGCCAGTAGAAGCGGTTTCGGAACACCTCGGCCTCGGCGACGAAGAACAGCGGCACGGCCTTGCTCAAGGCCTCGTCGACACTGTGCGAGAGTTCGAGGTTTACGGCGTAGCTCAGCAACACGCCCTCCTCGTTGTGAACCAGCTCGAAGCTCGTGATCTCAGGCTCGGCGGCCCGCGCAGCACGACCCCACAGCAAGCCAATGCACAGAATCATCAACACCAGCATGGCTGTGGCCACACGCGTCGCGCGGGGCCTGTTAGTGTCGTGTTGTCGTGCCGCGCTGGTCATGGGCCCCGGAACCTCAGGTCTTCGCTATCAAGGCATGGAAAAATCCGTCCGCAGCCGCACTGAAATCGTGCGCAGAAGGCTCCAGTGCATTGTCGGGCAGCGGCAGCAGGTGGCCGGGGGATGGCGGGCTGGCCGCAGGGCGCGCGTCGGCTTGGCGTTGCAAAAAAGCGTCGATCTGGTCCTGGCCCTCGGCCTTGAATACCGAGCAGGTGCAGTAGAGCAGCCGCCCGCCGGGTCGGAGCACGGGCCACAGCGCATCCAGCAAACGTGCCTGGAGGGCAGCGAGCGCAGCGATGTCGGTGCTGCGGCGCAGCCAGCGCACATCGGGGTGGCGGCGCACGATGCCCGAGGCACTGCATGGCGCATCGAGCAAGATCGCATCGAAGTGCTGGCCGTCCCACCACGCGGCGGGGTTACCGGCGTCGGCGGCGACGGTCTTCGCGCTCAGGCCCAGGCGTGTCAGCGTGTCGTGAACGCGCGTGAGACGTACCGGGTCGCTGTCGAGCGCGAGTACGTCTAGGTCCGCGAGTTCGAGCAGGTGCGCGGTCTTGCCGCCAGGGGCTGCACACGCATCGAGGACCCGCGTGCCGGGCAAGCCCGCGCCGATCAGCAGCGGCGCGGCCAGTTGTGCCGCGGCGTCCTGCACCGACACATCGCCGTCCAAGAACCCTGGCAGTTGCGTCACCGAGCATGGCCGGGCCAGCGTCACGGCTTGCGGGCCGACGACGCGTGCCGCCAATCCCTGCCCGGCGAGCCGGTCCACGTACGCCGCCGCGTCGCCGCGCCGGGCGTTCACGCGCAGCGTCATCGGCGGATGCTGGTTGTCGGTATCGGCAATGGCCTGCCATTCAGCGGGCCAGTCGCGCTGCAGCCGCTCGACCCACCACGCCGGGTGATTGAAGCGTGCCTGCCCGCTGCGCAGTGCCGCGGCGACCAGGACATCGCGCTCGCGCAGAAAGCGCCGCAACACCGCGTTGATGAAGCCGGCACTGTGCCGGGCGCGCAGGTTCGCCGCGGCCACGGCCTGGTCGACCAGCGTGTGCGCGTTGTACGGCGGATCGGATTGCGGCCAGAGCAGCGCGAGCGCGCTCAGCAGCAATGCGTCCACGGCCGGTGCGGGCGGCTTGGGTACGAGCAGCGTGCGCAAGGCCTGCGCCGATCCGAGCCAGCGAAGCGCATGAAAGCTTAGCGCCTGCGTACCCGGGCGCGCTGGTCCAGGGCAGCGTGCCAGCGCCGTGTTCAGCGACTCGCCGGCGCGCACCGCCTGCACGGCGTCGGCGGTGTGATTCAGCAGCGTGGCAAGTGGCAGGGACGGGTGGGGCACGGGATCATTCACCGCGCGCAGTCTACGGTCTGGCCGCATGCCTGCGCGCTCCACAACCTTACTGCGGTACGCTCTGGCCGTGTAAAGCACCGAAGGCAGCGCATGCGCGGCGATAAACCGACCTCGATTTTCAGGACCGACGACGATCTGGCGCGATTGCCCGCCTCCGAGCGCATCCGCTACCGGCTGGTCGGCGCGCAGTGCCGCTACCACGCCAACGACAATATCTCAGCCTTCATCGAAGATGGCGAGATCGACGAGTTGCGCGGCGAGGTCGAAGCTCGGATGCAGGAGGTGCTGCGCGCACTCGTGATCGACACCGACAGCGACCACAACACCCAGGAGACTGCCAGGCGTGTCGCCAAGATGTTCCTGACCGAGGTGTTTCGCGGTCGCTATGTTCCCATCCCCGCGGTGACCGAGTTCCCGAATGCCGAGCGGCTGAACGAGTTGATGATCGTCGGCCCCGTGAAGGTGCGCAGCGCCTGTTCGCATCACCTGTGCCCGATCATGGGCAAGGTCTGGATTGGCATCCTGCCCAACGAGCACTCGAACCTAATCGGCCTGAGCAAGTACGCGCGCATCTGCGACTGGATCATGAGTCGCCCGCAGATCCAGGAAGAGGCGGTGACGATGCTGGCCAACGAATTGCAGCGCCGGGTCAAGCCGGACGGCCTGGCGATCGTGATGGAGGCTGATCACTTCTGCATGCACTGGCGCGGCGTCAAGGACGACGAATCGATGATGACCAACAGCGTGATGCGCGGTGCCTTTCTGAAGGACGCCAACCTGCGCCGCGAATTCCTGTCCCTGCTGAGCAAAAAAGTCTGAGGAGCACTTCCATGCTGGTACGCCTGATGTACGCAAGCCGCGCCGCCGAGGGTCTGAAGCCCGAGGCGCTGAGCGCTATCTTGAAGAAGTCCACCGCGGGCAACCCAAGGCACGGTATCACCGGCGTGCTGTGCTTTTCAGGCGAGGTGTTTTTGCAGGTGCTCGAAGGCGGGCGCTCGCAGGTGAACGCGCTCTACAACCGCATCGCTGCCGACCCACGCCACCACGACGTGGTACTGCTGAGCTACGAAGAGATCGCCGAGCGACGCTTCGCCGGCTGGGCGATGGGCCAGGTCAACATGAACATGCTGAACCCGGCACTGCTGCTGAAGTATTCGGAAGTCGCCGCGCTCGACCCGTACGCCGTGTCGGGCACAGTGTCGATGGCGCTGTTCGACGAACTGGTGGCGACGGCCTCGGTCGTGTGTCCGGGTTGATCGGCACCTGACGAATCGTCAAGCCGCCTTCTTGGCCGCCGTCTTCTTCGCTGCCGGCGCGCGCGGTGCGCGCGGCTCGAACTCGAACGTGACCTTGCCTTCCTTCTTGTCGTAGCCCAGCCGGGCCTTGAACTTGCGCCGGGTCTTGTTCGAGACGAAGCCTTCGAGCAGGTCGGTCTTGCCGGTCTCCAGCAGCTTGCTCATCTGCTCGCGCGCCACTGGCTGCTGCAGGATGATCTTGCCGCTCTTGAAGTCGCAGGTCACGTTGGCGCCGACCGCGTGTTCGCACACATAGCTCGCGCCGTGCTCGTACACGTGGCCCTGGTCCTTCGGGCACAGCCCCAGGCTTTGTTGGGCGGAGAAGTCGATCGGCTCGCCCGATTCGCCGTCCTTCTTGGCGTCTTCGCCGAAGTCGAACTCGAGCTTCCAGTTCTTCAGCTCGTCGTCGAATGCGAGCCTGAGCTCGGCCGTGAACGGCCAGCCGGCCTTGGAGCGAAAGCCTTCGAGCGGACCGATCTTCTTGTGGGTCAGAAACTTCTCGACCTCGTCGAGTTCGAACGCTCGGCTGCCGGGAATCTTGCTGATCGAGAACCCGCAGCCCTCAGTGGCAGGCGCAACACCGGTGCAAGCGAAGCGGCGGTAGTTCTCCTTCACCACGCCGGCGCAGTTGGGGCACTTCGTCGCCAGCGTCGCGTAGTCGCCGGGGATCGTGTCGCGGTCGTACTCCTTGGCCTTCTTGACGATACGCTCGGCCATGCGAGCAATCTCGGCCATGAAGGTCTCGCGCTCGAGCTTGCCCTTCTCCATCTCCGACAGCTGGAACTCCCAGTTGCCGGTCAGCTCGGGCTTGGTCAGGTCTTCGACGCCGAGGCCGCGCAACAGCGTCATCAGTTGGAACGCCTTGGCGCCCGGCACCAGTTCGCGGCCTTCGCGGTGGATGTACTTCTCGTAGATCAGCCCTTCGATGATCGCGGCGCGCGTCGCCGGCGTGCCCAGGCCCTTTTCCTGCATCGCCTCGCGCAGCTCGTCGTCGTCGATCAGCTTGCCCGCGCCTTCCATCGCGCTGAGCAGCGTCGCCTCGGTGTAGCGCGCGGGCGGCTTGGTTTTCAGCGCGTTCACGACCACGTCTTCGGTGCGCACGATCTCGCCCGCAGCGACCGCGACCAGGTTCGCGTCGTCTTCCTGTGCCTCTCGGCCATAGACCGCGAGCCAGCCTGGCTTGACCATGACCTTGCCGTTGGTCTGGAACCTGTGTTCCTGGTCAGCTGCCTTGATGGTCGAGATGCGTGTCGTGACCATGAACTCGGCCGGCGGGAAGAACACCGCCAGAAAGCGCTTCACAACCATGTCGTAGAGCTTGGCCTCGATCTCGGAAAGGCTCTTCGGCGCCAGCAGCGTCGGGATGATTGCAAAGTGATCCGAGACCTTTGCGTTGTCGAATATCTTCTTGTTCGGCTTCACCAGGCCGTCCTTGATCGCGGTCTTCGCATGGACGGCAAGCGCACGCAGCGGGCCCGGCATGTCCTCGGTCGAGATCATCTTCATCGTCTGCTTGACGACGTCCACGTAGTCCTCGGGCAGGTGCTTGCTGTCAGTACGCGGATAGGTCAGCACCTTGTGCTTTTCGTACAGCGCCTGCGCGATGCTCAGCGTCGTCTTGGCGCTGAACCCGAGGCGCGAGTTGGCCTCGCGCTGCAAGGTCGTCAGGTCGTACAGGCCGGGTGAACTCTGCGTGCTCGGCTTAGCTTCCTCCGTCACACTCGCCGGCTGGCCGAGTGCGGCCTGCCGAATCGCCTGCGCATCGCGCTCGTTCCAGACACGATCCGATCGCGCCTCCGGGTCGTCGGCGTTCTTCTTCCACTTCGGGTCGAACCACTTGCCGTCGTACTCGCCGGCCTGCGCGGCGAACGTGGCCTTGATCTCCCAGTAGTCGCGCGCCACGTGCTTGCGGATCTTCTCCTCGCGCTCGACCATGATCGACAGCGTGGGTGTCTGTACCCGGCCCACGGTGGTCAGGAAGAAACCGCCGTCGCGCGAGTTGAACGCCGTCATCGCGCGCGTACCGTTGATGCCGACCAGCCAGTCGGCTTCGCTGCGGCAGCGCGCGGCGTTTGCCAGCGGCAGCATCTGCGCGTCGCTGCGCAGATGCTCGAAGCCGTCGCGGATCGCCGCCGGCGTCATGCTCTGCAGCCACAGCCTTCGCACCGGGTGCTTGCTCTTGCTGTGCTGCTGGATCAGCCGGAAGATCAGCTCGCCCTCGCGGCCGGCGTCGCAGGCGTTGATCAGCTCGCTCACGTCCTTGCGCTTGACGAGCTTCAGGATCGCGTTCAGGCGCGTCTTCGTCTTGTCGATCGGATTCAGCTCGAAGTGCGGCGGAATCACCGGCAGGTTCGCGAAGCTCCACTTGCCGCGCTTGACGTCGAAC
>JANYBE010000530.1 GCA_025360945.1 Rhizobacter sp.
CCAGCGGCACGCTCATCTACCTGCCCGCGGGCCCGTCGCTCGACGCCGTGCTGGCGCGCGTCGAGCGCCTGGGCGGGCGCATCACCACGCCCAAGATCGCGCTGCCCGGTGACATGGGCGTGTTCGCGCACATTGCCGACACCGAAGGAAACCGCGTCGGCCTGCACGCGCCGGTGTGACCATGGGAAGCGCACCGACCAACGAGACCGCGAACTGGGTCGCCGTGGCCTGCGCCGAGCACGTCGCGATCGGCCGCGCGCAGGGCTTCATGCAGGTCGGCCACGGCAAAGGCGCGCCCTTGCGCCGGCTGCACACCGGCGACCGCATCGCGTACTACTCGCCGGTGCGCGCGTTCGGCACCAAGGACGCCTGCCAGGCGTTCACCGCCATCGGCGCGGTGCGCGACGAGCGCGTCTACCAGGGGGTGTTGGCCGACGGCTTCGAGCCGTTTCGCAAGGGATGTGGATTGGCTCGAAGCGACCGAGGCACCGATCCGCCCGCTGCTCGAAGCGCTGTCGTTCACCACCCACAAATCGAACTGGGGCTACGCCTTGCGCCTCGGGCTACTGAAGGTCACGGCCGACGATATGGTGTTGATCGCCACAGCCATGCGCGCACGCTTCGAATTATGAGACGCGCCGAACGCCTGTTCCAGATTGTCCAGCTGATCCGCGGTCGGCGCCTGTCCACCGCGGATTATCTTGCCGAGCGGCTCGAAGTCTCGGAGCGCACCGTCTACCGCGACATCGCCGAGCTGATGACGCAGGGCGTGCCAATCGAGGGCGAGGCCGGTGTCGGCTACCGCATGAATGCAGGTTTCGATCTGCCGCCGCTGATGTTCACCAAAGACGAAGCGCAGGCCCTGGTGGCCGCCGTGCGGCTCGCGCAGCCGCGGCTCGATGTGGGTCTGAGTCGGCATGCCGACGGTGCGCTGTCCAAGATCCTCGCGGTGCTGCCCACGGCAGCGCGCGTGGCGGCCGACAGTCTGGCGGTGTACGCGCCGCCGTTCGGTCCGGACGAGGCGACGCGTGCGCGGCTCGAGACGCTGCGCGTCGCGGCCGAGGCACGCCACACGCTGCGGCTGGCGTATGTCGACCTGAAGGAGCACAAGAGCGAGCGCATCGTGCGACCGCTGGGTTGCTTTTACTGGGGTGCGGTGTGGACCCTCGCGTCATGGTGCGAGACACGCGAGGGCTTTCGCAACTTTCGTGTCGACCGGATCGAGCGGGTCGACGTGCTCGACACGCGCTTTCGCGACGAGCCTGGCAAGACCTTAGCGGATCTGTTGCGGCGCGTCGAAACAGAACGCGCCGGCGGGCGCGGCGAGATCAGGTCGTAGTCGCCAGTGCGCCGTGCGCGGTGGGTACGAAACCGACCCAGCTGCGCTCCATCGCTTCGAATTCGGTGTGGTCGACCTCGCTCACGTCGGACGGCAGGGCGGCGAGCTCACCGTGCACCGAGACAGGTGCGCGCGTCGTCGGCGTCGAGAGATCGACTTCCTCGGCCTTGTCGTGCGGCCGGGTCTTCACGATCACCGCCATGCGTGAACGCAATTCGGCCAGGCCGGTCGGGGACCAGTCGCGCACCAGGCCCTCCATTTCGGCCAGAGCCCTGGCGATGACGCGTACCGGCAACGCCTCGAGGCCTTCCAGACCCTTGGTGTTCAGGCTGTGCTCGACCGTCGCGAGGCGGCGCATCAGCCGGCGCGACGACGGGTGCTGACCAAACAACTCGTGCAGATCGCGCTTCATGTGGCGAACGCGCTTGCGGTTTTCTTCGCGCGCTTTTGCGCGAAGACTGCTGTCCGATGCACCCAGCGCGAAGTGGCCTTCGTCGAGCTTGATTGGCTTTTGCAAGAATTGGCGCACCGACGACATCGAATGACCGAGTTGGAATTTGAGGACTTGCAGCATGATCGTCATCTAAGGTTCAATGAAGCAAATTCTTTCAAAGCCAAGCGTGCTTGCCTACCTCAAATCGCGGGAGTGAATTTGTCGCAGATGGTTGCGTTCGCGCTGCGGGTCGTGAGCCATGTCACGCCCACGGATCGTAACTGCCGATGCTCCACAGGTGACCTTCGGGGTCGCAGCAGCTGAAGCCGCGCCCGCCGTAGTCTTCGTCCTTGATCGCCATTGCGATCTTCGCGCCCACCGCAACGGCGCGCGCATGCACGGCGTCCGGGTCAGCGACGACGAGGTAGCTGCTCTGCATCTGCGCACCGCCGACCTCGTCAGGCCGCTTCATCAGCAGGCCGTACTCGTTGTCGCGTGTCGAGCCGAGCATGATCATGCCGCTGCCGAGCACGAGTTGCGCGTGCGCGATGCCGCCCGTTTCGTCGGGCACGACGAGGTGACGCTCGAAGCCGAGCACGCGACACAGCCATTCGATCGCGGCGTGTGCGTCGCGGTAGCGCAGGCACGGGATGGTTGTGGATTTGTCGGACATGGCCATCGCTCCCCGGAGAATGTGATGCATCCTGCCCCGGCGCGCTTGGCGGCGTCAACGGGGGCTGCGAGAATCACCCCATGCAACTCCACTACTACCCCAGCAACGCCAGCATGGCGCCGCACCTGGTGCTCGAAGAGATCGGCGCACCTTACGAGCTGGTGCGCGTCGAGCGTACGCTGAACGCGCACAAGTCGGCGGCGTATCTCGCGCTGAATCCGAACGGCCTGATCCCCGTCCTGGTCGATGGAGATCTGGTGCTGTACGAGACCGCGGCGATCTGCCTGCACCTGGCCGACACGCACCCAAGCGCCGCACTCGCGCCTGCGTTCGGCACGCCTGCGCGGGCGCACTTCTACAAGTGGCTGATGTGGCTGACTAACACCCTGCAGTCCTCGCTGATCGTCTACTTCTACCCCGAGCGCTGGGCCGACACGCCCGAGGCCATCGCGCAGGTCAAGGCGCATGCCGAGGCCAAGATCGACGGCCTGCTCGACCAGCTCGACACCGAGCTCGCGCGCGTCGATGGCCAGTGGTTCATGGGTGCGTCGTTCAGCGTGCTCGACGCGTATGTGCTGACGCTGTGCCGCTGGACGCGCGGCTTTGGGCGCCCGGCGCGCAGCCTTGCGCAACTCGGGCCGTATCTGCAGCGCGTGCTAGCGCGGCCGGCCGCACAGCGGGTGTTCGAACGTGAAGGGCTGAAGCCGCCCTACCTTTGACGGCCGGTCACAGGCTGCCGCTGGTGCGCAGCTTCTCAAGCCGAAGTGCGAGGTGTTGTTGCAGCTCGCTCAGGCGACGGCGCAACGCGTCGGCCTCGGGTGCGCTCGGGTCGGCTTCGACGAGCGCGCGAAGCGCCGCGATCTGCCGCATCGTGTCGACTTCGGGCGGCACGATGCCGGCGTCCTTCAGCGCCTTGAACGCCATACGCAGCTCCTCGGGCGTCTGCGCGTAGCCGTCAGCTAGATCGAGCGGCTTGCCCCAGCTCGCCGCGGATTGCAGCTCCCCACTGCGCTGGCTCTCGCGCAGGCTTTGCGCGATCTGTTCGTCGATGGTCGCCATGGCCTGCCCTTTCAATCAATGCGCCGCGGCCCGGCGCGAGCCGATTCGCACGGCCCAGTACGCGGTCAGCGGCGTGACCGGTTTGGCCAGACGCCGTTCGTTCAGCAGCGCATGACCCAGCGCCGTGTCGGCGGCGGCCAGCAGCGTCTGGTCGATCAGGTCGCGCTGCGCGTGGCTGCCGCCGAAGTGGTGGGCGACGGTGCGCAGCGGGTACAGCAGCCGGCACGCCTGCGCCGCGTCGCCTTGTGCAAACGCCATCAGGCCGCGCATCAGCGGCGCGCCGACCTCGCGTGTCATCTCTTCGTTGTCGGCATTCGCGCGTTCGGTGCAGGCGCTCAGCAACGCTTGCGCACGCGCCAATTCGCCGCTGCCCAGCAGCGCCAGCATCGCATGCACATCGTTGAAGGCGTAGTGGCCGGCATGCGCCACCGGGTCGGCCCAGTCGCCGGCCAGGGCCTGCCATCGCGTGCCCACGTCGGCCTCGAGCAGCTGCGCGCGCCACAGCAGGGCTGCGCCGTCCAGCCACTGCAGGTTGACCGTCGAGGCGCTGCCGGCGATGTGCGCGTCGAACAGCGCGAGTGCGGCGGCTGTGTCCAGCGTCTCGAGCCGGAACAGCGCCTGGTGCCACCACAGGTGAATCGCGAGGCCGTTGTCGACGGCCCAATAGGTGCGGCGTTCCTGCAGCCAGGCAGCGCCTTCGGCGTGCCGGCCCTGCATCTCCATCACGTGCGCGACCGCATGAATGGCCCACGGGCCGCGCGGGTCGCGCGCCAGCGCTTCGCGGCCAGCCGCCTCGGCCTGCGGGTACAGATTGCATTCTTCGAGGCCGAACGCGTGCATGCCCAAAACATAGGGCTGCAGCGGGTCTTCGACCGGCCACTCGGGCAGCACGCGTGCGACACGCGCGCGCAGGCTGCGAGCGTCGCCGCGGTAAAAATCGAACAGGTGCGCGGCGCTCAGCGCCAGCAGGTCGCGCGGATGGTCCAGCAACATGGTGTCCCAGCGCGCGCAGGCCTCGCGCCAGCGGCCGGCCAGCGCGGCCCGTGCCGCCCCCAGGTGGGCTTGTTCGTGCAACGGCGCGCCGGCCATTAGCGGCTCCGCCTCAACGAGCAGCTGGCGCGCCTGCGGCACCATGCCAGGCTCGGTCAGCGTTAGGATGAACACGGCCTTGATCACGCGTGCCAGGCCCCAGCCGGGGTCGGCGGCGATCGTGGCATCGAAGGCGGCCATCGGGTCGCCGTAGAACGACACGAAGTGCCACAGCGCGCGCTCGTGGTTCGCGCGCGCGACGCTGCACGACGTTCCGCAGGGTGGGTCGCGACGCCCGTGCATGGTCAGCGAGTGCCGGGCGGCCTCGGCCAAGGCCGCTGAACAGGGCGCATCTGTTCCCAGGAGCGCGACATCTGCAGCACGCCGAGGTCGTCGAAACGGTGGCCGATGATCTGCAGGCCGATCGGCAGGCCGGCGCTCGTGTAGCCGCCATTGATGCTGGCCGCGGGTTGCTCGCTCATGTTGAACGCAAGCGTGAAGGCGATGTGCTCGAACGGCGTGGCCGGGTCGTTGGTCGGGCCAGCCAGCTCGGCGGCATAGGCCGGCATCGGCGCGGTCGGCGAGAGCACATAGTCGAACGCCGCGCACGCGCCGACCGCGGCTTCGCGCATCGCGCCCATCTGGGCGTAGCCGCGGAACACACGCGCGCCAGACAAGCCTTCGCCGCCGCGTGCCCATTCGGTGATGTAGGGCAGCACCTTAGCGCGGCGCTCTGCGGGTAGCGCGTCAATGTCGAGCCAGCTTCGGGTGCGCCAGAAGTCGTCCATGCCGTCGATCATCGCGCGCGTCATGAAGGGCCTCATTGGCGTGACGATCGCACCGGCCGCTTCAAAAGCGCGCGCCGCGGTTTCAACCGCCGCGCGGACCTCGGGCTCGGCTGCGATGCCCCAGCCCGCATCCATCATCAAACCTATGCGCATGCCTCTCACGTCTGTGTCGAGCTGGTCCCACGCGATCGCCTGGTACGGCAGGCTCATCGTGTCGCGTGTGTCGGGCAGGCTCAACGTCGCCATCAGCAGCGCCGCATCGGCCACTGTGCGCGTCATTGGCCCGGCGACTCGACCGGCATACGGCGGGAAGATCGGAATGCGCCCGAGGCTGGGCTTGAGTCCGAACACGCCACACCAGCCGGACGGCAGGCGCACCGAACCGCCGATGTCGGTGCCCACGTGCAGCGGGCCGTAGCCGGCAGCGGCCGCTGCGGCGGCGCCGGCGCTGCTACCGCCTGGGTTCTTGCGCAAGTCCCATGGGTTGCGCGTCAGCGGGTGAATGCTCGAAAGGCCCGACGAGAGCATGCCGTAGTCTGGCATCGTGGTCTTGCCCAGGATCACCGCACCGGCCTCGCGCAGGCGCGCCGCCGGCGGGGCGTCGCGTTCGGCCGGTATCAGCACGGTGGCGGCGGTGCCGAGCGGCACCGGCACGCCGCGGGTGGCGATGTTCTCCTTGATCGTCGTTGGCACGCCGTCCAGCGGCCCGATCGGTGCGCCCTTCGACCAGCGCGACTGCGAGGCCTTGGCCTGCGCGAGCGCGCCGTCGCCGTCGAGTGCGTAGGTCGCGTGCAGCTGCGGCTCCCACGCATCGATGTGCGCGAGTACCGCGCGCGTCACCTCGACCGGCGAAAGCTGCCTGTGGCGGTACGCCGCGAGCAGCTCGACAGCACTCAGCTGATGGAATTCGGCCATGATTGCCAGCAGGTCATTGCCAAGAGAGTGCGGCCAGGTCGTTCGCAAAAATTGGCGAGCTGCTCCACAGGCCCTTGAGCTGCTTCTTGCCGACCGCGAACTGCGGCAGCTGGTACAGGTAGACGTTGACCGAGTCGGTCGCGAGCTGGCGTTGGATATCGCCGATCAGCCTGGTGCGGGTCTTCGCGTCGGCGCTGCCGTTGTACTGCGCGAGCAGTGCGTTGTAGGTCTTGGAGTCGTAGCCGAAGTAGTAGCCCGGCAGCGAGTAGATCGTGAAATCCAGCGGCTCGACATGGCTGATGAGGGTCAGGTCGAAGTTGCCTTTGTAGGCGCCACCCAGCCACTGCGCCCACTCGACGTTCTCAATCTTGGCGATCACGCCGACCTTGGCCAGCTGCGCCGCGACGATCTCGCCGCCCTTGCGTGCGTACTCCGGCGGCGGCAGCGTCAGCGTCACGTTCAGCGGCAGCGCGATGCCGGCTTCCTTCAGCAGCGCTTTGGCCTTCTCGGGGTCGTAGGGGTTCGCGCCGGTCAGGTCGATGTAGCCCGCATCGCTGGGCACCATGTGGCTGCCGATCGGCTTGCCATAGCCCTCGCTGGAGCCGTCGATCACCGCTTTGCGGTCGATCGCCGCGGCCAGCGCGCGCCGCACACGCACGTCGTCGAAAGGCTTCTTCTTGTTGTTGATGCTGACGATCGTCTTGCCTTCGGTGCCGCCGGCCACCACGCTGAAGCGCGCATCGCCCTGGAACTGTTTCAGGCTTTGCAGTGCGCCGAAGCGCGGGATGCCGTCGATGTCTCCGGCGAGCAGCGCCGCCACTTGCGCGGCCGGTTCGTTGATGAAGCGGAACGTGACCTTCTTCATCTTCACTGCCAGCGCATTGCGGTAACCGTCGTACTTCACCAGCGTCACCGACGCGCCCTTGGCCCAGACGTCGAACTTGTACGGCCCTGTGCCGATCGGCTTGGTTGCGGTTGTCGCGGCGCTCTTCGGGTCGAGGATCACCGCGGTGTTCTCGCCCATGCGGAACAGGAAGTTGCCGTCGGCCTGATTCAGCACCACGATCACCGTGAACGGGTCGGGCGTCTCGACTCGGCTGATGTTGTCGAACACCGCCTTCTTCGCCTTGTTGGTCGAGCCCTCGGCCTTAGAGCGCTCGAAGCTGAACTTTACGTCGGCCGAGTCGAAGGCTTCGCCGTTGTGAAACTTCACGCCCTTGCGTAGCTTGAAGGTGTAGCTCTTGCCGTCCGGGTCGATGCTCCAGCTCTCGGCCAGCAGCGGCGTGATGCTGCCGTCCAAGTTGATCTTGGTCAGGCCTTCGAGCACGTTGAAGTGCACGATCTCGCCGATCGCGGCGGCCGGCGCCATGGTCGGGTCCAGGGTGGTCGGTTCGAGGACCATGCCGAGGACCACGGTGTTGTCCTTGCGGGCCTGCGCCTGCGCCTCGGGCGCGAACGATACGGCGGCGGCGCACAACGCGGCCACGGTCAGAGCGGTACTGGTTCGGGGATGCGGCTTCATCGGTTCGCTCCTGAGGCGGGGGTTTCGGTCGGATGCTTGGCTTCGACTCTAGCGGAAGGCTCGTGCGGGATGGCTGCCAGCAGCGTGCACGTGTAGGCGTGGGCCGGACTGCGCAGCACCTGGTCAGTCGTGCCGTACTCGACGATGCGCCCGGACTGCATCACCGCGACATCGCTGCACACATGATCGACCACCGCGAGGTCGTGGCTGATGAACAGGTAGGTGACGTTGAAACGCTCCTGCAGATCGGCGAGCAGGTTCAGCACCTGGGCTTGCACCGACACGTCGAGCGCGCTGACCGGCTCGTCAGCGACGATCAGCTTCGGTCGCGTGATCAGCGCACGCGCGATCGCGATCCGCTGGCGCTGGCCGCCGGAGAATTCGTGCGGGTACTTGTCGGCGTCGCTGGCACGCAGGCCGACGGCATCGAGAGCCTCGGCGACGCGCTGGCGCATCTCCGTTTCGGTGACGCCAATCAGTGGCTCGGCGACGATGCGGGCGACGCGCTGGCGCGGGTCGAGCGAGCCGTAGGGGTCCTGGAACACCATCTGGAAATCGCGCCGCGCCGCGATCAGCCCGGCCGGCGGCAGGGCGCTCAGGTCGCGCCCGAGCAGATGCACGCTGCCGGCGGTCGGCGCTTCGAGCGCCATCACCTGACGCGCCAGCGTCGACTTTCCCGAGCCCGATTCACCGACGATGCCCAGACTCCGACCGGCCTGCACCGTGAAGCTGACACCGCGCAGCGCATCGATCACTGGCGCCGACGCGAACAGGCTCTCGCGCGGGAGGTGGTAGCGCTTGACCAGGCCGCGCACCTCGAGCAGCGGCGCGCTCATGCGATCTCCCCCACACGAATGCAGCGCGCCTCGTGCGCCGCGCCGACATGCACCGCCGCCGGTGGCGCAGCGCGGCAGGCCTCGACCGCCCAGGCGCAGCGGTCGGCGAACGGGCACCCGTGCGGCATGTCCGCGAGTTCGGGCACGCGTCCCGGGATCGTGACCAGGCGCGGCTTGCGACCGTCCACCCGCGCCGCGCCGAGCCGCGGCCGCGCCGCGAACAAGCCTCGCGTGTACGGGTGCGCCAGATGGCCGAACACTTCGTCGGTCGGGCCCGACTCGACCACCGTGCCGCCGTACATCACCAGCATGCGCGACACCATGCGCGCCATCACGCCCAGGTCGTGGCTGATCAGCAGCAGGGCCATGCCGGTCTCTGCGACGAGCGCGTGGATCAGGTCGAGGATCTCGCGCTGGATCGTCACGTCAAGCGCGGTCGTCGGTTCGTCGGCGATCAGCAAGGCGGGACCGCAGGCGAGTGCGATCGCGATCGTGACGCGCTGGCGTTGCCCGCCCGAAAGCTGGTGCGGATAGGCGTCGAGCCGTTGCGCCGCGTTCGGCAGCTGCACCCGCTCCAGCAGGCGCAGCGCCTCGGCCCGCGCCGCAGTGCGCGCCATCTTCTTGTGCAGGCGCAGCGGCTCAGCGATCTGCACGCCTATCGTGTGCAGCGGGTTCAGTGCGGTCATCGGTTCCTGGAACACCATGCCGATGCGGTTGCCGCGCAGCGCGCACATCGCGCCGTCGTCAAGACCGACCAATTCCTGGCCGTTCAGGCGGATGCTGCCGCTGACCCGGGCGCCGGTCGGCAGCAGACCCATTAGCGCCAGCGCCATCATCGACTTGCCGCACCCGCTCTCGCCGATCAGGCCGAGCGTGGCGCCGTGGTCGAGTTGCAGGTCGACTCCGCGCAGCGCGTCGGCCGGGCCACGCGCGGTGTTCAGTGCGACGCGCAGGCCGCGCACATCGAGCAGGGGGGCGGACGACAGGGGCATGGGCACCGCGGCATTGTGCCCGCGCGTACGCCGGTTCGGATGATGTCCGATGTCGCTCAAACAAGATCTTCAGGCCGTGGGGGTCGGCTCACTGAGGTCGATCGACGGTCCTTGACCGATTTGTATTTCGACGATTATCGAATCATGGAAAAAAAAGAAATCGTTTAGGGCCTTGCCGCGCTGGCGCAGGGTATGCGCCCGCAAGTGTTCCGGCTGCTCGTGGTCGCCGGCAAGACCGGCCTGACACCGGGTGCCATCGTCAAGCAGATCGACGTGCCGGCGGCCACGCTGTCGTTCCACCTGAAGGAGCTGGTCAACGCCGGGCTGGTGACGCAGGAGTGCGATCGTCGCTACCGGATTTACCGCGTGGCCATCGACCGCATGAACGCCTTGCTTGGTTGTCTCATCGCAAATTGTCGCCAGGGCGAAGCCTGTGCGCCAGGAGAACGCACGTCCTGCGTCGGTTGCTAAGGAGGAGTCACCCATGAAGCGCTTCTACGTCCACGCCCATGGACGTGAGCCACAGCGTCGCGTTCTACTCGAAGCAGTCCGCTGCCCAACCGGCGCGGCTCGCGATCGACTACGCGCAGTGGATGCTCGACGACCCGCGCATCAACTTCGCCATCTCCACGCCCGCCAGTGTGCCGGGCTTTATCCTCGCGGAACTGGGTCGGCGCCGCGCTCGGCATCGCGCTCAACGCTGCCTGGCCAATCGCGGGTCGAGCAGATCGCGCAGACCATCGCCCATCAGGTTGAGCCCGAGCACGCTGAACACGATCGCCAGCCCGGGCCACACGGCGAGCAGCGGCGCCTGGTACATCATCGACTGGCCTTCGTTCAACATGCGACCCCAGCTCGGCGTCGGCGGCTGCGTGCCCAGGCCAAGGTAGCTCAGCGCCGCCTCGGCGAGGATCGCGATCGCGAAGCGGATCGTCGCCTGCACTATCAGCATCGCGGCGATGTTGGGCAGCACGTGTTCGAGCGTGATATGCCACAGGCTCTTGCCGCAGGCCCGCGCCGCGAGCACGTATTCGCGCGTCCAGACCGCGTTCGCCGAGGCCCGCGTGATGCGCGCGAACTCGGGGATGTTGAACACGCCGATCGCGACGATCGAGACCACTAGGCCCGGCCCGTAGATCGCGGTTAGCGTGATCGCGGTGAGAAGTGCGGGGAACGCGAGCGTGAAGTCAGCGCCGCGCATCACGAGCTCTTCGACCCAGCCGCGCCGCGCCGCCGCGAGCAGGCCGAGTGCCACGCCCGCGATGATGCCGATACCAACCGCGATCACGCCGACCGCAATCGAATAGCGCGCGCCGACGATCAGCATCGAGATCACGTCGCGGCCCAGGCTGTCGGTGCCGAGCCAGTGCGCACTCGATGCGGCCAGCAGCTTGTTCGGCACGTCGATTTCGCCGGCCGGGTACGGCGTCCAGACGAATGAAAGCAGCGCGGTGAAGATCAGCAGCGTGACCAGCACGGCGCCGACCGCGAAGCTCTTGTGGCGCAGCGCGCGCTGCCAAAAGCTCATGCCGCATGCACCTTCAGGCGTGGGTCGATGACGGCATACAGCACGTCCACGACGAAGTTGATGACGATCACCGTGGCCGCCAGCAGCATCACGATGCCCTGAACAAGCAGCACGTCACGGTTGGAGATCGCCTGAAAGATCAGCCGCCCGAGACCGGGCAGCGTGAACACATTCTCGACCACGATGGTGCTGGTGACGAGGTTGGCGAACTGCAGTCCCATCACCGTGAGCACCGGCACGAAGGCATTGCGCAGCACATGGCGCCACAGCACCGCGCGCTGGCTCAGGCCCTTGGCGCGCGCGGTGCGCACGAAGTCTTCGCGCAGCACATCGAGCACTGCGGAGCGCGTGATGCGCGCGAGGATCGCAGCCTGCACCACTGCGAGCGAGACGGCCGGCAGGACCAGCGCCTTGAAGGCCTGCCACGGATCATCCTCCCAGCCGGGGAAGCCTCCGGCCGAGAACCATTGCAGCTTGACCGCGAACAGCAGGATCAACAGGATCGCGAACCAGAAGTTCGGCACCGCGATGCCGATCTGGCTCACCGCCATCACGCCGACGTCGCCCATTCCGTTGTGGCGCGACGCGGCGTACAGGCCGAGCGCGAGCGCGAGCAGCGTGGTCAACGTCATTGCCATCACGGCCAGCGGCGCCGTGACGGCCAGGCGCTGCGCGATCAGTTCGCTGACCGGCGTGTCGTACGAGACGCTCAGGCCGAGGTCGGCGTGCAGCATGCCGCCGATCCAGCGCAGGTAGCGCTCGGTCGGCGGGCGATTCAGACCGAGCTGCTCGCTCAATGCCTTCACCGATTCGGGCGTCGCGGTGGCACCCAGCCTCACCTCGGCGGCGTTGCCGGGCAGGATGCCCAACGCGGCGAAGATCACCACCGACGCGGCCAGTAGCGTGGCGACGAAGGTGGCGAAGCGCTTGAGCAGAAAGATGCCGATGGTTGGGCCCGAAGGGATGCAGCGCCGGAGTAGCGCCCATTCCAATATCATGGCTTAAAACCAGCCGCCCTCCGGGAGATACCGCTTGAGTTTCACGATTCCGTTCGACCCTTCTCTGCTGCTTGTCGGTGGCACGTGGCGCGGTGCCGACGGCGGTGCGACGTTGGCGCTGCACGACCCGTCCGATGGTGCAAGTCTCGCGCAGATTGCGCGCGGCGCGGCCGTCGACATCGACGCGGCCGTCGCTGCTGCGCAGACCGCGCTCGATGGCGAGTGGGGTCGTATGACCGCGGCCGAGCGCGGGCGCATGCTCGCCGCGATCGGCCGCAAGGTGCTCGACAACGTCGAGTTGCTCGCGCAACTCGAGGCGCGCGATGTGGGCAAGCCGCTCACGCAGGGCCGCGCCGATGCGGTGGCACTCGCGCGCTACCTGGAGTTCTACGGCGGCGCGGCCGACAAGGTGCACGGCCAGACACTGCCGTTCCAGAACGGCTACACCGCGCTGACGCTGCGCGAGCCGCACGGCGTAACCGGCCACATCGTGCCCTGGAACTACCCAATGCAGATCGTCGGGCGAAGCGTCGGCGCGGCGCTGGCGATGGGCAATGCGTGCGTGCTCAAGCCGGCCGAGGAAGCCTGCCTGACCGTGCTCGCGTTCGCGCGCATTGCGATGGAAGCGGGATTGCCCGCGGGTGCACTGAATGTCGTCCCCGGTCTGGGCGAAGAGGCCGGCGCGGCGCTGTCATCGCATGCCGGCGTCCAGCACATCTCGTTCACCGGCTCGGTCGCCACAGGCGTGTCAATTCAGGCTGCCGCGGCGAGGAACGCCGTGCCGGTCACGCTCGAGCTCGGCGGCAAGAGCCCGCAGGTCGTCTTCGCCGATGCCGACCTCGACGCGGCGCTGCCGTTCCTCGTCAACGCAGGCATCCAGAACGCCGGACAGACCTGCTCGGCCGCGTCGCGGATCCTCGTGCAACGGCCGGTGTTCGAGGCGGTGCGGCTGCGCATGGCCGAGCGCTACCGCGGGCTGAAGGTCGGCCCGGCGCTCGACGACCTCGACGTCGGCCCGGTGATCTCGCGGCGCCAGCGCGATGTCGTCGAGCATTTCCTCGGCATTGCCCGCGACAGCGGCTTGCGCATCGCGGCACAGGCCGAGCTGGTCGCCGGCGCGCCGCAGAGCGGTCAC
>JANYBE010000544.1 GCA_025360945.1 Rhizobacter sp.
CCTTGGATGTTCTTGAGTTCGTAGAGCGCGGCGAGCGCTTCCTTGGGCGAGAGCATATCGGGGTCGAGTGCGGCCAACGCCACGTCGACCCTTGAACGCTCGGGTTCGGCCGATACGGGCGGTGCGGCGAACAGGTCGATCTGCGCATCGCTCGAATGCTTCTGCGCCTCAAGCGCTTCCAGCGTCGCGCGGGCCTGACGCACCAGACTCGCCGGCATGCCCGCCAACCGGGCGACCTGCACGCCGTAGCTGCGGTTCGCCGGGCCGGGCTGAATCTCGTGCAGGAATACGATGTCGTCGCCGCTCTCGACGGCAGAGACATGCATGTTCAGCGCGCGCTCGTGCTTCAGCGGCAGCTCGGTCAACTCGAAGTAGTGCGTCGCGAACAGCGTGAACGCGCGGGTTCGGTCGTGCAGGTGACTGGCGATGGCGCTGGCGAGCGCCAGGCCGTCGAAGGTCGAGGTGCCGCGCCCGATCTCGTCCATCAGCACCAGCGAGAGCTCGGTCGCGCCGTGGATGATCGCTGCGGCCTCGGTCATCTCGAGCATGAACGTGGACTGTGCATTCGCCAAGTCGTCGGCCGCGCCGATGCGGGTGTGGATGGCGTCCATCGGCCCCAGGCGGCACGCCCGCGCCGGCACGAACGAGCCCATCGCCGCGAGCAACGCGATCAGCGCGACCTGACGCATGAACGTGCTTTTTCCCCCCATGTTTGGCCCCGTGATCACGAGCAGCTTCTGCAGCGTGTCGAGCTGGCAATCGTTGGCCATGAAGTTACCGGCACCGGTTTGCATCAGGCGCGCCTCGACGACCGGATGGCGGCCCGCGTCGATGCGGATGCAGGGCTCGCGCACGAACTCGGGCCGGCACCAGTTCAGCGTGGCCGCGCGCTCACCGAGTGCCGCGAGTGCGTCAAGGCTGGCGAGCGCTCGCGCGAGTCCGGTGAGCGGCTCCAGATGCAGTTGCAGCGTGTCTATCAGCTGCTCGTACAGCAGCTTCTCGCGCGCCAGCGCGCGGTCCTTCGCAGACAGCGCTTTGTCCTCGAAGGCCTTCAACTCTGGCGTGATGAAGCGCTCGGCGTTCTTTAGCGTCTGGCGGCGCTGGTAATCGGCCGGCACCTTGCTCGCCTGAGCCTGCGTGACCTCGATGTAGAAGCCGTGCACCTTGTTGTATTGCACGCGCAGGTTGGGGATGCCGGTGCGCGCACGTTCGCGCACCTCGAGCTCGAGCAGGAAGGCGTCGCAGTTCTGGCTGATGCCGCGCAGCTCATCGAGCGTCGCATCGAAGCCGGGCGCGATTACGTCCCCATCGCGCAGCAGCACGGCTGGATCGATGGCGATCGTGCGGATCAGCGCGTCGACGATCTCGCGTGGCGGCTCGAGTGCATCGGCCAGCATCTCGAGCAGCGTTGCCTCGCCGACCGGGACCTGCGCGCGCAAGGCTGGCAGCGCCTGCAAGGTCGCGCGCAACCCGGTCAGCTCGCGCGGCCGCACCTGGCGCAGCGCGATGCGTGCGGTGATACGTTCGACATCGCTGATGCCGCGCAGCGAGTCGCGCAAGCCATCGATGTGCCCCATCTGCAGCGCATCGATCGCGTCGTGCCTAGCCGTCGCGACGCGGCGTTCGCGCAGCGGGTGGGTCAGCCAATGGCGCAAGGCGCGCGAGCCCATTCCCGTGCGGCAGGTGTCGAGCAGCGACAGCAGCGTCGGCGAGTCCTCGCCGCGCAGCGTCTGCGTGAGTTCGAGGTTGCGGTGCGTTGTCGGCGGCAGCTCGAGCAGGTCGCTGGCGCGCTCGACACTCAGGCGCCGAACGTGCGCGAGCGCCTGCCCCTGCGTGTGCTCGGCAAAGCTCAGCAGCGCCGCGCTGGCCGCGTGGGCAGCGCGCAGCTCTTGCGCGTTGAAGCCGGCGAGCGACGCGACGCGCAGTTGCTCGCACAGCTTGCGCAGGCCGAGCGCCGCGTCGAACTGCCACGCCGGCCGGTGTGTGAGCGTGAGGCGAGCCTGCGTCAGCGCAGCCGGCACGTGGTCACGATCCACCAGCACCTCAGCCGGTGTGAGCCGCGCCAGCCAGGTGCCGAGTTCGGCTTCGCTGCATTCAGTCAGCCCGAGTTCGCCGCCGGTCAAAGCGAGCCACGCGAGGCCCCACAACTTGCCAAGGCGCGCAACTGCGAGCAGCAGCGCATCGCTCTTGTCGGCGAGCAGCTCGGTATCGGTCACGGTGCCCGGCGTGACGACGCGCACGACCTTGCGCTCGACCGGCCCCTTCGCGGTCGCGACATCGCCGACCTGTTCGCACAGCGCGACCGCCTCGCCGAGCTTGATCAGCTTGGCGAGGTAGTTCTCCACCGAATGCACCGGCACACCGGCCATCACGACCGGCTCGCCGGCGCTCTGGCCACGGCTGGTCAGCGTGATGTCGAGCAGGCGATTGCCCTTGCGCGCGTCGTCGAAGAACAGCTCGTAGAAATCGCCCATGCGGTAGAACACGAGCGTGTCGGGAAACTCGGCCTTGATGCGTAAGTATTGCTGCATCATCGGCGTGTGCGCTGCGAGATCGGGGCCGGTCGAGGCAGGGGGGGCGTGGCCGTTCGTGGGGGAAGATGCGTACATGGCGATGGGCTGAGCCGCGCGAAGGTCGGGCAGGGGCCCGCGCGATCAAGTCCGGCGCATTGTCTCCGACGCGGCCCAAGCCGGCGCGCCGCGCGCCAGACAGAGGCGCAATTGCGTGAGCGCAAAGGGCTTGGAGAGGAAGCCGTCCATGCCGGCGCCCAGACAGGTCGCGCCGTCGTCGCTCTCGGCGTTGGCCGTTATCGCAATCACCGGCACGCGTGGCTTCGAAGCGAGGCGCTCGGCCTCGCGCAGTTCCCGCGTCGCGGCCAGGCCGTCCATCTCGGGCATGCGCATGTCCATCAGCACGAGGGCGAAGGCCTGCGCCATCGCGCTCGTCAGGGCCTCGCGCCCGTTGCTGGTGACGACGCACGTCTCGCCCAGTTCGGCGAGCATGGCCTGCACCACGACCTGGTTCACCGGGTTGTCCTCGGCCACCAGAACATGTATGCCACTGACCGAACTCCTAGGCTTGCCGGCCGGAGCCGCGGAAAAGTGCGATCGCATGCGGGGCGATGACGCCGAGCACGGCTTCGAGCGCCTTGCGACGCGCCGGCTTGCACAGCAACGCGCTTGACCTGGCTGACGATGTCGTCCATGGTCTGGCCGGCTTCGGCGACCGGCTTGGCGCCGCCGTCGACCTTCTCGGCGCTATGCTGGGTAAGGCCCTTGATTTCCTTTGCTGCCTGGGCGCTGCGCTGGGCCAGCGATCGAACCTCGCTTGCGACCACCGCGAAGCCGCGACCCTGTTCGCCGGCGCGGGCCGCTTCGACCGCGGCGTTGAGTGCCAGGATGTTGGTCCGCAACGCGATACCGTCGATCACGCCGATGATCTCCGAGATGCGCGCTTGGAGCTTTCCGTGATGGACTCCATAGTCGAAACCACCTCGCCGACCACACGCCCGCCCTTGGCCGCGACTTCGCTGGCCGCGAGTTGCGACGCCGCGCGTGCGTTGTCGGCGTTCTGCTTGCCGGTCGAGGTCAGCTGTTCCATCGGGGCCGCCGTCTGCTGCAGGTTCGAGGCCTGCTCTTCGGTGCGCTGGGCTCAGGTCCAGGTTGCCGGTGGCGATCTGTGCCGACACGGTGCCGACCGATTCGACGCCACTGCGCACCTCGACGACGACCGAGCGCAGCTTGGTCACCATGCTGCCCAGCGCCCGTGTTAGCTGCGCGACCTCGTCCTTGCCCGCGGCGGTCGGCGAGTTCGACAGGTCACCGGCTGCAACCGCTTCAGTCAGATCGACGGCCGCGCGCAGCGGCGCGGCAATGGCGCCGTTGATGGCCCTGCCCAGCCCGACCGCGGCCACGACCGCGACCACCATCGCGACCACCATCGCGAGCACCTCGCCAATTCGGCCACTAATGAAGGTGGTGAAGGCGCGGCCGGCATCGAGCTTGGCCTGCTCATCGTTGTATTCCGAGAGCTTGCGGATGCCCGCGAGCGCTTCGTCGAAACGCTTCAGGCCTAGGCGCCCGCGATCACCTCGCGGGCTTCCGCGGCCTTTCCCGCGCGCATCAACGCCAGCGTCTGGCTCGTCGCGCTGACGTAGCCTTTCCAGTCGACGATCGCCGCTTCGTAGAGCTCGCGTCCCTCGTCGCTGGCCATGAAGTCGGCGTAGTCCTTTCGGGCCGACTCACGGGTGCGAAAGCGATTCGCCGCCTCGACCATGCGCATGCTTTCGCGCACGCCGGGCAGGCGGTACACCAGGATCGAATCGGTCTCGCCATAGACTCGAGACAGTTGCAGGACGGAGAACGCTCCGAGCATCGTCATCAGCACGCAGCCAAAGGCGAAAGGCAGCTTGCCGCGCACCGTCAGGCCGTTCATCAGTCGCATCAAGAACTCCAGGGTCCGTGAGGGAAGTCGTGTTTGCGCTGGTCATCGACCTTTCGGCGGCACTCTTGAGCAGCTTGAACCACTTAAACGTACATGTAAACTAGAGCATGCCAGGTGCCACCAAACGCAAGACCACATCGCCGGTACACAAGCGCGTGCGCCGGGGTAACGGAGGCGATGCGCAGCAGCTGCGCGACGAGCTGATCGGCGCGGCGATGCAGCTGTTTGCGCAAAGCGGTCTGGAAGCGGTGTCGATGCGTGCGGTCGCCGCACGGGTGGGCGTGTCGGCGATGGCCCCGTACCGCTACTTCGCCGACAAGGCCGAGCTGCTCAGCGGGCTGTGGCAGTTCGTCATCCGCGCGGTGTGCGACCGGATGGACGTGGCGATCGCTGGCGCTCGCGGCGGGCGGGCGCGGCAGCGTGCGTCGCTCGAAACCTTCCTCGACTACTGGGAGGCTCACCCAGATCACTACCGGCTGGTCTACATGACCGACCAGACGACGCGGCGCGACGCCAGCGCGCGCCTGACGCAGGCACCTGTGTACACCGAAATTCTCGGCCTCGTTCACAGCGTTACTGAGGAGCTGGCCCGCGAAATCGGCGCCGATATGACGCATGCGAAATTGGCCGGCGACATCCGCTTCGCGATGCTGCTCGGCTACCTGCAGGCGACGCTGGTGAACCAGCGCTACCCATGGTCGGAGCGTGCGCAATTGCGCGGTGCCTACATCGAGCAGATCATCGCGACGATGGAACGCTGCTTGTTGCTAGGCCCCTCAGGCGGCTACCGCAGCTAGCGGTCAGCTAGCGGTCCTTGCCCGCCAGGCGCGTGGCCTCCCAGGCCTGGGCGGCACCGAGGTCGGCGCCG
>JANYBE010000560.1 GCA_025360945.1 Rhizobacter sp.
TGCGGCAGTGCATCGAGACGCAGCCATGCGGCACGGTAGCGATCGGGCCTGAAGCCGAGCCGGTTCATGCCGCTGTTCATCTTCAGGAACACCTGATGCGGCGTGTGGGTCTTGTGCGCCGCGAGCCAGTCGATCTGCGCCTCGTGGTGCACGGTGTGCCACAGGTTCAGGCGCGAGCAGAGCTCGAGGTCGCGCGGCTCGAAGCAGCCTTCGAGCAGCAGGATCGGGCCGCGCCAGCCGAGCGCGCGCACGCGTTCGGCCTCGTTCAGATCGAGCAGCGCGAAGCCGTCGGCGCCGTGCAAGCCGGCGTACGCGCGCTCGATGCCGTGGCCGTAGGCATTGGCCTTAACGACCGCCCAGACCTTGGCGTCCGGGGCCGCGCTGCGGGCGCGCTTCAGGTTGTGGGCGAGCGCATCGGTGTGGACAAGAGCTTCGACGGGACGCGGCATGACGCGATTCTGCCAGTCGTGGCGCGTCACAACGCGCATGCTATAACGCCGCCGCAAGGAGACACATATCGAAACAATTACACGGCCCGGGCGCACGTTGGTGAGCGCATGAAGAAGGGCTTCTACACGATCATGTCGGCGCAGTTCATCAGCTCGCTGGCAGATTCGGCCTTGTTCGTCGCTGCGTACGAGATGCTAAGGATCGCCAACGCCTCGAGCTCGCAGCGCGCCGCGCTTGTACCGATGTTGGCGCTGTTTTATGTGATCCTGGCACCATTCCTCGGCGCGTTCGCCGACGCCTGGCCCAAGGGCAAGGTCATGTTCATGGCCAACGCAATCAAGCTCGCTGGCTGCGTGCTGCTGCTGCTGGGCGTGCACCCGTTGCTGGCCTACGCGGTCGTTGGCCTCGGCGCGGCGGCGTACTCGCCGGCCAAATACGGCATCCTGACCGAGCTGCTGCCGAACTCGCAGCTCGTCAAGGCCAACGGCTGGATCGAGGGGCTCACGGTGCTGTCGATCATCCTTGGCACGGTGCTCGGCGGTGTGCTGGTGGGTCCGGTGATCTCGCGGCATCTGCTGTCATTCGACCTGCCCGGGATCGACACCGGCATTGCGACCGCACCTGAGGCCGCCGTCGCGTGCATCGCCAGTCTGTACGTGGTGGCCGCGCTGTTCAATCTACGCATCCCGCGCACCGACGCGCCGCTTCTGCCGATGCGGGGCCCGGTGGTCCTGACGCGCGACTTCATGGACTGCAACGCGCGCCTTTGGGTCGACAAGCTCGGCCAGGTCTCGCTCGCGACCACGACGCTGTTCTGGGGCGTCTCGGGCAACATGCGCACGATCGTGATGGTGTGGGCCGCGGCGGCGCTTGGCTACTCGACCTCGCAGGCCTCCAACCTCGTTGGCGTTGTAGCGATTGGCACGACCGCGGGCGTGCTGGTCGCGTCGGTGCGCGCCCGCCTGGACCGGGCCACGAACGTGATCCCGCTCGGCATCGCGATGGGGGTGCTGATGATCGGGCTGAACGGGATGGTCAACGTGTGGATGGCCGCGCCGTTTCTGATGCTGCTTGGCGCCGTCGGCGGCTACCTGGTTGTGCCGATGAATGCGCTGCTGCAGCACCGGGGCGCCAACCTGATGGGCGCCGGGCGTTCGATTGCGGTGCAGAACTTCAACGAGCAGGCCTGCATCCTCGGCCTGGGAGCGCTCACCAGTGTGCTGGCAATGCTGCACCTGTCGGTGTTCGTCACGATCGCCATCCTCGGTGTGATAGTGGCGCTGGCGATGTTGGCCATCAAGCGCCAGCATGCGCGCAATTGCGCACGGCATCCCGACGAAATCGGCCGTTTGCTGGCCATCGCGCGCAGCGACAATGAGTGAACGTAAGCGCCTACCGCTAACAGCGACAATCGCGCCCATGCACCTGCCCCCCTCACGAGACCCCGCGCGCGAATGAAGAAGGGCTTCTACACGATCATGTCGGCGCAGTTCTTCAGCTCGCTGGCTGACAACGCGCTGCTGGTGGCCGCGATCGAGATGCTCAAGACGACGAACGCGCCGTCATGGCATGTGCCGGCGCTCGGGCCGATGTTCGCGCTGTTCTACGTGATCCTCGCGCCCTTTCTCGGCGCGTTCGCTGATGCGGTGCCCAAGGGTCGGGTGATGTTCTTCGCCAATGGCATCAAGGTGCTGGGCTGCCTGCTGATGCTGTTCGGTGGCCACCCGCTGGTGGCGTATGCCATCGTCGGCCTCGGCGCGGCGGCGTACTCTCCGGCCAAGTACGGCATCCTGACCGAGCTGCTGCCGAACTCGCAGCTCGTCAAGGCCAACGGCTGGATCGAGGGGCTGACAATCATGTCGATCATTCTGGGCATCGGGTTGGGCGGACAGCTGATCGGACCGGTCGTGTCGCGCCAGTTGCTGGCGATCGACGTGCCGTTGATCGACACTGGCATCACCACCGCGCCCGAATCGGCGATCGCGGCGATCGTGTTCCTGTACGCGATCGCGGCCGTGTTCAACCTGCGCATCCCGCGCACCGAAGCGCCGCTGCAGCCGCTGGGCCACGGCGTGACCGGCCTGATGCGCGACTTTTCGAGTTGCAATGCGCGCCTCTGGTCCGACAAGCTCGGCCAGATCTCGCTCGCCACCACCACGCTGTTCTGGG
>JANYBE010000568.1 GCA_025360945.1 Rhizobacter sp.
TCTTGGATGACCTGCGCTCTCCCTTGCGGAAGAGCGCAGCCCACCAAACTCATTTGATCGGTGCCAGACTCGCACCGATCATCCTTTCAATCAAGCCGCAGCCGTCGACGCGTTGATCGACGCCAGATCGACACGGGCACCGACGCCCATCGACGACGACAGCGCGACCTTGCGCAGGTAGATTCCCTTGCTCGACGCCGGCTTGGCTTTATTCAGGGCCTCGATCAGCGCGCGAAGATTGCCCACCAGCTTGTCTGACTCGAACGAGCGGCGGCCGATCGTAGCGTGCACGATACCTGCCTTGTCGACGCGGAACTGCACCTGACCGGCCTTAGCATTGCGTACGGCTTGCGCCACATCGGGGGTCACGGTGCCGACCTTCGGGTTCGGCATTAAGCCGCGCGGGCCCAGGATCTGGCCCAGCGTACCGACAACGCGCATCGTGTCCGGCGAAGCAATCACCACGTCGAAGTCCATCTTGCCGGCCTTGATCTGCTCGGCCAGGTCTTCCATGCCGACGATGTCGGCGCCAGCGGCCTTGGCCTCTTCGGCCTTGGCGCCTTGGGCGAACACGGCGACACGCTTGGTCTTGCCAGTACCGTTGGGCAGCACGACGGCGCCACGCACGACCTGGTCGGACTTCTTCGCGTCGATGCCGAGCTGCACGGCGACGTCGATCGATTCATCGAACTTTGCGGTGGCGCATTCCTTGACGAGCGCGAGTGCGTTGTCGACGGCGTACAGCTTGGTCGAGTCGACCTTGCCTGCGGTGGCCTTCTGGCGTTTGGTCAGCGTTGCCATGTCAAATCACCCCTTCTACGGTGATGCCCATCGAGCGGGCGGTGCCGGCGACGGTGCGCACGGCGGCGTCCAGATCAGCACCTGTCAGGTCCTTGATCTTGACCTTGGCGATCTCTTCGGCTTGCGCACGGGTCAGCTTGCCCACCTTGTCGGTGTGCGGCTTGGCCGAACCCTTGTCCAGCTTTAGCGCCTTCTTGATCAGCACCGACGCGGGCGGGCTCTTCAGGACGAACGTGAACGACTTGTCCGCAAATGCGGTGATCACGACGGGCAGCACCAGGCCCGGTTCCATGCTGGAGGTCTGGGCGTTGAACGCCTTGCAGAATTCCATGATGTTCAGGCCGCGCTGGCCCAGGGCCGGGCCGATGGGGGGCGATGGATTCGCCTTGCCCGCGGGGACTTGCAGCTTGATCAAGCCGACAATTTTCTTTGCCATCTCATACTCTCCAATTCAACCCATGCGCCTAGGCACAAGGTTGTTGAGTTCAAACGCCAAGGGCTGGTTACCTTGGCTCCTCTTGCCCGAATCTCGTCTCGGGCTGGCTACGGATGCGGCTCAAAAGTGCCGCGTCAGACTCATCAAACCTTTTCGACCTGCGCGAAGTCGAGCTCCACCGGCGTCGCACGCCCGAAGATCGTGACCGAAACGCGCACCTTGGACTTGTCGTAGTTGACATCCTCGATCGCGCCGTTGAAGTCGGTGAACGGACCTTCCTTGATGCGCACCAGTTCGCCCACGACCCACTGCACCTTGGGGCGCGGCTTTTCGACGCCCTCTTGCATCTGGTGGACGATCTTCAGTACCTCGGCCGCGGAGATCGGCGACGGCCGGTTCTTCGCGCCGCCGACGAAGCCGGTGACCTTGCTGGTGTGCTTCACCAGATGCCAAGTGTCGTCGGCCATTTCCATCTCGACCAGCACATAGCCGGGGAAGAAGCGACGCTCCGAGACCGACTTCTTGCCGTTCTTGAGTTCGACGACCTCTTCCATCGGCACCAGGATGCGGCCGAATTTCTCCTGCATCTCCGAGCGGTCGATCCGCTCGCGCAGATTGCGCTCGACCGCCTTTTCCATGCCCGAATAGGCGTGGACGACGTACCAGCGCTTGTTGGTCGCCGGGGCCACAGTCTCGGGCGTGACGACTGCGGTCGCTTCGGGCGTGTGTTCGATGGTCATCAAAAAGTCCTCAGCGCTTCCAACCCAAAATCAGGTCGTACAGCAGCCACTCGAGCGTCTTGTCGGTCAGAAACAGAAACAGCGCCATGACGAATACGAAGGCGAACACGTAGCCGGTCATCTGCAGCGCCTCGTTGCGCGTCGGCCAGACGACCTTGCGCACTTCGCGCGCTGAGTCACGGCCGTAGGCGATCAGCTGCTTGCCTGACTCGGACGTGAAGAAGGTCGCCACGGCAGCGGCAAGCAACACGATCAGCGCGGCGACGCGCATCCACAGATCCTGCTTGCTCAGCATGTAGAACGCCACCACCGCAGCGACGACGAGCACGCCGGCCATGGCCAGCTTGGCCTTGTCGGCGCCGGTGGATATCGTTTCGACTTGTGGAGAGTTCGCCATGGTGTCTTGTCTGTGTGCGTATCAGCAGCGAGGCCCGCCGGCCCTGTGAGGCGCCTTGCGGGCCGCTGCGTTTGCCAGAAATCTGGCAGGGGCGGAGGGCATCGAACCCCCAACCTCTGGTTTTGGAGACCAGCGCTCTGCCAATTGAGCTACGCCCCTTCGGTGCTTCCTTACTCGATGATTTTGGCCACGACGCCGGCGCCGACGGTTCTGCCACCTTCACGGATGGCGAAGCG
>JANYBE010000594.1 GCA_025360945.1 Rhizobacter sp.
CAGCACAGCCGTCGATCAACCCGCAAAACTAGCTCTGGACCTGAGCAACGCCCTGCCTGGCCGCTGGAACGAAGGCAGGCTGCCGGTGCGCCACCTCGCACTCGAACTCGCGGGCCGGCCCGATCAGCCGAATGCTCTCACCGTGCAGCGGTTCGCTGCGGAGCTCGGTACGCCGCAGGCGGACGCCGGGCGCGTCACCGGCCAAGGCCGCTGGTCGTCCGCCGAGTGGGCGCTCGACGCGAAGCTTGTGGACGTGCGGCCTTCGCTGCTCGACGCGCGCGCGCCGGCGATGCGGCTCGGCGGTCCTCTTGGGCTTGCCGGCGGCAATGCGGTGAAGGTCAAGACCGAGCTCGCCGGACAAGTCGACGGCGTCAAGGCCGCACGCGCTGTGCAACTCAAACTTGACGCCACACTTGGCGCGCAGCGCGTCGAGGTGCGCGACCTGCAAGCCCTCGCCGGCGACGCGCGCGCCCGGCTCGCCGGTCTGATCACGCATGCCGCGCGCGATGCGCCGTGGGGTTTCAAGCTTGAGGCCGCGTTGAAAGACTTCGACCCCGCACTATGGTGGCCCGGCCGCGACGATTCGCCGTGGCGCAGCAAGGCGAATCGGCTGAACGCCAGCGGCAAGGTCGACCTCCAGCTGCCTGCCGCCGCAGTTTCACGCGCGCCGCTAGCGATGCTGGCCGCGCTGCGCGGCCAGGCCGCGTTCACCTTAAACCCGAGCACGTTGGTCGGTGTGCCGCTCACGGGCTCGGCGACGCTGCAGAGCGGCAACGGCATGCAGCTCGTGTCCGCCATCGATCTTGTCGCCGACGGCAACCGCATACACGCGACCGGCCACCTTGCCGCCAGCGGCGACGGCGCGGGCGACGCGTGGGACGTGACGATCGATGGCCCAGCGCTGGCTCGCCTCGCACCGGTCTACCGCCTGCTGCAACCCGCGGCGGGCGACGCGCCACTGGCCGGCACGCTCAGCGCGAGCGCGCACCTCAGTGGTCGCTGGCCGACGCTCACGACCCAGGGGCAGTTGGAGGCGAACGCGCTGCGTGTGGGCGCGTTCGGTGTGCAAAAGGCACAAGGGCACTGGTCGCTCGGCACCTCGGCGACCGCACCGCTCGATGCGCAGCTGACGTTGACGGCGGCGAGCCTCGCACGCGGCGCAACGCCCGGCCCCTCACTTGAAACCCTTCAGCTGCAACTCGAGGGCAGTGGCCGCGCCCACACGCTGCAAGTGCGCGCCGAATCGAAGGCGCGCCCGCCCGCGTGGATGGATTCGATGCAGGGTGCGCCCGCTTCGAACACGGCCAGCAAAACGGTCGCGCTGTTGCAGGTGCAGGGCGGCCTCGTTGACCTGCCCGGCGCATCGCTAGCCGGCTGGCGCGGCCGCGTTCAACAGCTTGATGTGCGCAGCAGCGCGCCCGCCAACGCGGCGCCGCTGCTGCTGCTCCGCGATGTCGTGATCGAAGCGCTGTGGGCCGGCGGCCCGTTGCGCGCCACGGCGCAGCCGGGCCGCGCCGAAGTGCTCGGCGGTGCGGTGCGCTGGAGCCGCATCGCGTGGACGGCCGCGGCACGCGACGGCGGCTTCGCGCAGATCGAGGCCCAGGCCGAGGTCGAACCACTGCGCGTGGCACCGCTGCTCGCACG
Organism: Rhizobacter sp.; assembly: GCA_025360945.1. Taxonomy (GTDB): domain Bacteria; phylum Pseudomonadota; class Gammaproteobacteria; order Burkholderiales; family Burkholderiaceae_C; genus LMDS01. The sequence continues at coordinate 1,645 of JANYBE010000594.1, forward strand.
CGCGCAGCCCGATTTCGGATGGGGCGGCGATCTCACGCTCAAGGCCCGTTTGAAACTGCGCAGCGCCCCGACTTTCAGCGCCGACATCGTGATCGAACGCAGCGGCGGCGACCTCACGGTGACCGAAGAGCAAGGCTCGCGAGCGCTCGGCCTGACCGATCTGCGCATCGGCCTCGCCGCCGATGACGGCGTCTGGAACTTCACGCAAGGCATGGCCGGCAAGACGCTTGGCGTGGCCGCCGGTGCGGTGGTCGTGCACACGTCGCCCGAGGCGACGTGGCCAGCGGCCGACGCGCCGATCCAGGGCGTGCTCGAACTCCAGGTGGCCGACCTTGGTACCTGGGGTACCTGGGTGCCGCCGGGCTGGCGCCTGGCGGGCGCATTGCGCGCGAGTGCCGGCATCAACGGACGTTTCGGCGCCCCCGAGTACACCGGCGAGGTACAGGGCACGCAGCTCGGTGTGCGCAACTTTCTTCAAGGCGTCAACGTGAGCGACGGCTTTGTTGCGATCAGTCTGCAAGGCAACACCGCGCGCATCGAACGCTTCAGCGCGAAGGGCGGCGACGGTAGCATCAAGCTCGAAGGCAGCGCGAGCCTGGGCGAGGCGCCGAAGGCGGTGCTGCAGCTCACGGCCGACAGGTTCCAGCTGCTCGGCCGCGTCGACCGGCGCATCGTCGCGAGCGGCCAGGGGCGGTTGCAGCTCGATGCGAAGTCACTCTCGTTCGACGGCCAGTTCGGCGTCGACGAAGGGCTGATCGACTTCACGCACAGCGACGCGCCGGGCCTCTCGACCGATGTCGAGGTGGTACGCACGAAGGGCGCGCCGACGCCCATCGATGCCTTGAGCTCGCCCGCGTCCAACCCGACGCGCGATGTCGCGCTCGACCTGCGCGTCGCACTCGGCGACAAGCTGCGGCTGCGCGGCCGCGGCATCGACACCGGCCTGAGCGGCGATCTGC
>JANYBE010000085.1 GCA_025360945.1 Rhizobacter sp.
CGAATCAGCTCGTCGAGCACCTCGCGCTCTTCGTCCGACAGCACAATCTCAGGGGCAACTCGCACTCTCGATCTCCACACCAGTCCGTAGTAGATCATTGGTGTGGCAGGGTTCGTTTACGTTCCCTCAAGATTGCATCACTACACTAGCAGCGCTTCGGTCATCGCCTCTCGTCGATCTTTGCTAGACGATGCGAGGCCGAAGGCGGCGTCGAGGCTCGTTGCCCTGCCCGCGAAATAGTCGGCGATGGCCTGCGAAGTCTTGGCGCGCACCCACTCCGGCGCTTCACCGCCCTCCTGCATGCAGACCCCGAGCGCAGCAAGGACCGCATCAGGATCGCCTCTGGCCGATCGGTCCTCTAGGACCATCATCAGCGCGGCAACGTAGAAGTTGTGCGCTCTCTCCGTGGACTCGGCGACTTCTGTCACGGCCTTGTTCAGAATCTCCGCCCGCTCGGCCGCGGGCAATGCCGGAAATCGCTCAACAAGCTCGCGCCCGCCGTGGCGCAGCAGAGAGTAGAGGCCGGGGTGCTTGCGAATCAAAGCCTCGTGGCCAAGAGCCCCGGTCAGATAGGCGGCGGTTGCCTCGTGGCGGTCGACGAACGATTGAAGCGCATCGCGCTCATCGTCGGCGAGTGCGCAGGGAATTTGGCTGTCTTCGTCCATCAGCGACCCCTGGCGCGCGCCGTGACATTGGCGGCTATTCTCGCGGCGCCGATCTGCGTTTGCGCTTCTGCGAACGACATGACCATCGAGTCGATCGCTTCGATCTCGACCTTGGACGCTGCACTGCTCATCAGGTAGCCAACAAGCACATCGCCACCGACGCCGATAGGAGCCCCGATGGCGCGCGCGTAGCGATCACGGACTCGGCGCGCTTCGTCGATCGTGTGCGCGCCGTCAGACAGTTCACGCAGTTGTCGCGTGACGCGCTGCAACTGTTGGTCGACCACTCGCTCGCGCTTCTTGCGCGTCGCCGTGGCGGCGTTGGCGCTGGCGACGGGCTTGGACGGCTGCTCGCCCTTGCGGGCCTGATGGATGCAGAGCTGAGCTGCCAACTGCGAGATCAACTCTTTGATGCTCTCCGGCTCGTTGCGGACTCGCACAAACAGCTCGGCGGTCGCCTGTACTTCGTCGGGCGGCGCTAGACCGAGCAGCATGCCGGCGTTCGCCTCGACGAGCCAGTCTGCAAACTCCTCTTGACCGAAGCCGTGAGTGCCGAGGAAATCGACCGTGCGTGGATAGTCTTCGAGCGGCGGCGCGTGGTAGCGCGATGGAGTAGATTTCTTGGTAGCCATGAGGTGCGGTCCTTTCAGGTTTGCACGTTGTGGTTAGGTCGGGTCGAGTGTTCCAAGCACTCGGCTCGGCCGACTTGCCGCAGGACCGCTGCGGCGCCGGTTTCTATGCTGCCTTGATTGGGATCACGTCGGCGCCCTTGCGGAGCTGGTCGAGGTAGTCAGCCCATCGCTGCATCATGTCGACGCGCTGTTGCACGAACGTTGTGCGGTTGTATGCAGCGCCGAGCGCATCCTTGACCTTGTGCGCGAGCTGCGCCTCGACGACTCCCTCGGGGATATCCAGGCGCTCGACAATCATCGTGCGCGCCATCGCACGAAAGCCGTGCGTCGTCTGTTCGGTCTGAGTATCAAAGTCGAGTCGTTCGAGCGCGGCGTTCAACGTGCCGTCGCTCATCGGCCGGCCCCCGCCCCGCGTACTCGGGAACACGTACTTGTGATGGCCGGTCAGTGGATGCAGGTCACGCAGGACCGCAATTGCCTGACGCGACAGCGGAACCAGATGCGGCTGTCCGTTCAGCTTGTCGCCGATTGACCGCTTGATCTTGGCCGATGGAATCGTCCAGCGCGCAGCATCGAGATCGAGTTCGGCCCACTCCATCGCGCGCAGGTTTCCCGGCCGTTGAAAAAGCATCGGCGCAAGCCGTAGCGCCGCCTTCGTGACTGGCGATCCACCGTAGCTATCGATCGCGCGCAGCAACTCGCCGGCACGCTTGGGCTCGGTGATCGCTGCCATGTTCTTGGCGTTGACCGCACGAAGAGCGTCGCGCAGATCGGTGGCCGGGTCGCGCTCGCATCGGCCCGTAGCAATGCCGTAGCGGAACACCTGACCGCATGAGTCCTTCACGCGGTGTGTGGTCTCATATGCGCCGCGAGTTTCGATTCGGCGCAACACTTTGAGCAGCTCCGGTGCTGTGACTTGATCAAGCGGCAGTGATCCGACCCAAGGAAACACGTCCTGCTCGAATCGAATCAAGGTGCGCGCCGCGTGACCTTCGCTAACTTCCGGTCGATGTTTCTCTTTGAGCCACTCGCGCGCCACGCCCTCAAAGCTACCCGGCTCGGGCTCGCCGGCTTCACGCCGGGCCGCCGATTCGCTGGCTGCAACCTGCTTCGCCTTATCGTCCTTCCGGGTGTCGGTCGGATCAACCCCGCCGGCGACAAGCTTGCGGAACTTCTCGGCCTCGTCTCTCGCGTCCTGTAACCCAGTTACCGGATACGTGCCGAGGCTGAGCGTCTTTCGCTTGCCCTGGTGGCTGTAGTCGAAGCGCCAGCCATGCGCGCCGCCGTTCACGAACAGCAGCAAATAGAGGCCCCGGCCGTCGCCCACGCGCTTGCGCGCGTCGCCCGGCTTGATCGCTTTCAGCATCCCGTCGCCTGAGATCAGTTCCTTCGCCATTTGCCGCCATTTTCAGTAACTATCTACCGGAGGGCTACCCGAAATCTCGGGTTACCGTAGAAGTTACTGTATAACATTGTGGCAAATGGCGGCCTTCGACGGTCATCGGCGCATGAAAAAAGCTCCTAAGTCTTTGATTTACTTAGGAGCTTCGATCATCGGCGGTCAACGCCGAACTATCGTCTGGTGGAGCTGGGGGGAATCGAACCCCCGTCCGAAAGCCATTGCCGGGCAGATCTACACGCTTAGCTGACTGATTTGGCTTTAGAGCCGCAGATCGCGCAGCAGCACGCTACCTGCATTTCGATTCACTAGATTTAGTCCTGTGAAGAGTGACCCAACTCAGGACGAGCCAATGTGTATGACCTCGCAGTCTTCAGGTTACCCCTCAGACCCAGCCCATCGGCCAACTGTTGCGAGGCTCACCGGTTTTAAGCGGCGAGGGCGTACGAAGAGTCGTTCGCAGTTACTTTGTTTCCAGTGGATTTACGAGCGAACTGGTGCTCGGCGTGCACTGTTCCAACTCCGAACCTTCGTCGAAGCCAGGTCAGCCCCAGGATCACTAGTTTAGGCCATTCCCAGCAGCTTCAAGAGATCGTTCGGTGTTTGTATCCGGTGATCGGCACCCCAGGCCTCGATCGCGTCGCCCTCGCCGAGGTAACCCCAGTGCACCGCAACGGTCGTCATGCCAGCCGCGCGGCCTGCGTGCACATCGCGCAGGTCGTCGCCGACGTAGAGGCACTCGGCTGCGTCGACACCGATGCGGCGTGCGGCCTCGAACAGGGGCGCAGGGTGCGGCTTGGCATGCGGAGTGCTGTCGCCGCAGACCAGCGTGGCCGCGCGCGGCAGGAGACCGAGCGCACGCACCAGCGGATCGGCAAAGCGTGTCGCCTTGTTCGTGACGATGCCCCATCGCATGGCGTGCACGTCGAACGCATCTAGCACCGCGGCCATGCCGTCGAACACATGCGTCTCCTGCGTCATGCGGGCCTCGTAGCGCTGCAGGAACTCGTCGCGCAACGCGGTGAACGCTTCGTCTTGCGGGCCGACGCCGAATGCCCGACCGACCATGCCACGCGCGCCCGAACCGACCATCGGGCGGAAGTGGGTCAGCGGATAAGGCGCCAGACCGCGCGCGACGCGCATGTCGTTGCCGGCACCGGCGAGGTCGGGGGCGCTGTCGATCAACGTGCCGTCGAGATCGAACAGCACGGCCCGCGTGATCACTCCGGCTTGCGGCATGCGATCAGGTAGTTGACGCTTGTGTCGGCAGACAACCAATAGCGCTTGGTGACCGGGTTGTATTCCATGCCGCGCGTGTCGGCGAGCTCGAGACCGGCATTGCGGCACCACTGTGCGAGCTCGCGAGGACGGATGAAGCGCGCGTATTCATGCGTGCCCTTGGGCAGCAACTGCAGCAGATGCTCGGCACCGACGATAGCGAACAGAAATGCCTTGGCGTTTCGGTTGATCGTCGAGAAGAATACCCAGCCTCCGGGCTTGACCAGCGTCGAACAGGCACGGACGATGGACGACGGATCGGGAACATGCTCGAGCATCTCCATGCAGGTCACGGCATCGAAGCTGCCCGGCGCCTCGCTGGCCAGTGCTTCGGCGGCAACCTCGCGGTACTCGACGTTTGGCGTACCTGCCTCGAGCGCGTGCAGCTGCGCGACCTTGAGCGGCTTAGACGCGAGGTCGATGCCCAGCACCTGCGCACCACGGCGCGCCATCGAGTCGGCGAGGATGCCCCCACCGCAGCCGATGTCGAGCACACGCGAACCCGAAAGACGCGCGTGGGCGTCGATCCAGTCGAGCCGCAGCGGGTTGATCTGGTGCAACGGGCGAAATTCGCTCTCGGCGTCCCACCAGCGATGGGCGAGTTCGCTGAACTTGGCGAGCTCTTGAGGGTCGGCGTTAATCGTCATCCGGGAATGGTAGCGTTTGAAAGAACAGGCAAACGCGCGTTCTTCGGTGAAGGCTCATGTCACGCAGCGACGTGATGCCGGAGCCAATCAAAAAACCCCGCCGAAGCGGGGTTCTCGATGTCAGCGAAACGCTGATTACTTGCCGCGGGTACCAACCACTTCGATTTCTACGCGGCGGTTCTTTGCGCGGCCCTCGGCGGTCTTGTTGTCGGCGACCGGCTGCTTCTTGCCCTTGCCTTCGGTGTAGACGCGGTTCTTCTCGACGCCCTTGCTCACCAAGTAGCCCTTGACGGCTTCCGAGCGCGCGACCGACAGTTTCTGGTTGTACGCGTCGCCACCGACGGAGTCGGTGTGGCCGACGGCGATGATGACTTCCAAAGCAATGCCGCCCATCTTCGAGACCAGGTCGTCCAGCTTGGCCTTGCCTTCGGGCTTCAGCGTCGACTTGTTGAAGTCGAAGAATGCGTCAGCAGCGAAGGTGACCTTCTCGGTCGTCGGCTGCGGCGGGGCTACAGGAGCCGGTGCCGGAGCGGGCTGAGCAACCGGGGCCGGGGCGGGTGCCGGAGCGGCCGCCGGAGCGGGTGCCGGAGCGGCGGCCGGCTTCAGCGCGCCGTCGCACTCGGCAATGGCAGTCGCGGGAGTCCAGGTGCCATCGCGCCAGCAAAGCTCGTTGGTGCCATTCTTCCAGGGAAGATCGCCGCTGCCGTTGACCCAGTTGTCAACCGTCTGCGCGAACGCGCCAGACATCGATGTTGCGAGCGCAGCGGTTGCAAAGAGCGACGCCACCTTGTTAAGTTTCTTCATGATTCTCCTCTCGAGGGAAGGCGCAGTAGTGTTCTGCAAAACGTCCGAACCGGAATCGGAAAGTACTGGTAAACCCCCGCGCGTAAAGACGTACCCGGGCGCTGACCACCGACCGACTTATTCTGCCATAGGACTTTCGTGCAACCGGCTTTTGGCCCTGCGGCGCACGCTCAGGGCCGTTCATGTTGCATCAGCGCTACAGCGGGGTGCACTTAGAATGTTTGGTTGCACTTCGCACCGATCGATGCGTCGCCGCGTGCCCTCCAACACCTGCCATCACGAAAACCCCGCATGACCCAGTTTGCCAAAGAGACTTTGCCCATCAGCCTCGAAGAGGAGATGCGCCGCTCGTACCTCGATTATGCGATGAGCGTGATCGTCGGGCGCGCGTTGCCCGATGCGCGCGACGGTCTAAAGCCGGTGCATCGGCGCGCCCTGTTCGCGATGCACGAGCTAAGCAACGACTGGAATCGACCCTACAAGAAGTCGGCGCGCATCGTCGGCGACGTGATTGGCAAATATCACCCGCATGGTGACCAGTCGGTGTACGACACGATCGTGCGCATGGCGCAGGATTTTTCGATGCGCCACATGCTGGTCGACGGGCAGGGCAACTTCGGTTCGGTCGACGGCGACAACGCCGCGGCGATGCGCTACACCGAAATCCGCCTCGCAAAGATCGCGCATGAAATGCTCGCCGATCTTGACAAGGAGACGGTCGACTTCGGGCCCAACTACGACGGCAGCGAGAAGGAGCCGCTGGTCATGCCGTCGCGGCTGCCGAACCTGCTCGTCAACGGCTCGGGCGGGATCGCGGTCGGCATGGCGACGAACATCCCGCCTCACAACCTGAACGAGGTAGTCGATGCCTGCCATCACCTGCTGCGTAACCCGGGCGCGACGGTCGACGAGCTGATGGAAATCATCCCCGCGCCGGACTTCCCGACCGCCGGGGTGATCTACGGTCTCTCAGGCGTGCGCGACGGCTACCGCACCGGTCGGGGCAAAGTGATCATGCGCGCGAAGTGCCATTTCGAGGACATCGACAAGGGCCAGCGCCAGGCGATAATCGTCGACGAGCTCCCGTACCAGGTCAACAAGAAGACGCTGCAGGAGCGCATGGCCGAGTTAGTGCACGAGAAGAAGCTCGAAGGCATCAGTCACATCCAGGACGAGTCCGACAAGTCGGGCATGCGTCTCGTGATCGAACTCAAGCGCGGCGAAGTGCCTGAGGTGGTGCTGAACAATCTGTACAAGCAGACGCAGCTGCAGGACACCTTCGGCATGAACATGGTGGCGCTGATTGACGGTCAGCCCAAGCTGTGCAACCTGAAGGATCTGATCGCGGTGTTCCTCGAACACCGCCGCGAGGTTGTGACGCGCCGAACCGTGTTCGAGCTGCGCAAGGCGCGCGAGCGAGGCCACGTGCTCGAAGGCTTGGCGGTGGCGCTGGCAAACATAGACGAGTTCATTGCAACCATCAAGGCCTCGCCGACACCGCCGGTGGCGAAGGCCGCCCTGATGCGCAAGAGCTGGGACTCGTCGATGGTGCGCGAAATGCTGTCACGCGTGGCCGGCGACAATCCCGGCGGCTTGCAGGCCTACCGCCCTGAAGGTCTGCCGAAGGAATTCGGCATCCAGTCCGACGGCCTCTATCGCCTCTCCGACGATCAGGCCAGCGAGATCCTGCAGATGCGTCTGCAGCGCCTGACCGGCCTCGAGCAGGACAAGATCATCGGCGAGTACAAGGACGTGATGACACAAATCACCGATCTGCTCGACATCCTCGCGACGCCGTCGCGCGTCACGACCATCATCTCGGACGAGCTCGCCGCGATCAAGGCCGAATTTGGCCAGACCAAGATCGGCGCGCGCCGTAGCACGATCGAGCACAACGCGATGGACCTCGGTACCGAGGACCTGATCACGCCGACCGACATGGTCGTGACGCTCTCGCACACCGGCTACATCAAGAGTCAGGCGCTTTCCGAATACCGCGCACAAAAGCGCGGCGGCCGTGGCAAGCAGGCGACACAGACAAAGGAAGACGACTGGATCGAGCAGCTCTTCATCGCCAACACCCACGACTACATCCTGTGCTTCACGAACCGCGGCCGCGTCTACTGGCTCAAGGTCTGGGAAGTGCCGCAGGGCACGCGCAACTCGCGCGGCCGGCCCATCGTCAACATGTTCCCGTTGCAGCAGGGCGAGAAGGTCAATGTGGTGCTGCCCCTGACTGACGGCTTCCGCAGCTTTCCGGCCGATCACTACGTGTTCATGGCCACCGCGCAAGGGGTGGTCAAAAAGACCGCGCTTGATGAATTCGCGAACCCGCGCAAAGCCGGCATCATCGCCGTCGACCTCGATGAAGGCGACTTCCTGATCGGCGCCGCACTGACCGACGGCAAGCACGACGTGATGCTGTTCAGCGACGGCGGCAAGGCCGTGCGCTTCGACGAGGAAGACGTGCGCCCGATGGGTCGCGGCGCCCGCGGCGTGCGAGGCATGGCGCTCGACGATGGCGTCAGCGTTATCGCGATGCTGGTCGCCGAAGATGAAACGCAGAGCGTGTTGACCGCCACCGAAAACGGCTACGGCAAGCGCACCAGCATCGTCGAGTACACGCGCCACGGCCGCGGTACCAAGGGCATGATCGCGATCCAGCAGACCGAGCGCAACGGCAAGGTCGTTGCCGCCACGCTGGTGCGTGCCGATGACGAGATCATGCTTATCACCGACAAGGGGGTCCTTGTACGCACCCGCGTCGCCGAGATCCGCGAGATGGGTCGTGCCACGCAAGGCGTAACCCTGATCGCGCTCGACGAAGGCACCCAGCTCAGTGGCCTGCAGCGTATCGTCGAGAACGACGCGAATGCCGATGCGGCGGTCGACCCCGCTTCCCTTGAACCCACCGGCGGCGACGAACCTCCTGCCGAGGAGAACTCCTGATGAAACGACTCTTCGTGACGGCGCTGCTCGCCAGCGCCGCGATAGCCCATGCTCAGACTGCGGCTTCGGCCGCTCCCGCGTCGGCGGCCAAGAAGGAACTGGTGCAGAAGCTACTGGTGCTGCAGCAACCTGGCATCGAAGGCATGGCCCGCAACCTCGTCGAGCAACCCGCCGCACGCATGATGCAGGCCGCCGGCCAAGCCTTGCAGCAGCAGGTGTCCTCCGAAAAGCGCGAGGCCGTTGGCAACGCGATCGAGACCGACATCAAGAAGTACGTCGACGACGTCACGCCCATCGTGCGCGACCGCGCCATCAAGCTGGCGCCGTCGACCATTGGTGCGATGCTCGAAGAGAAATTCACCGAGGATGAACTCAAGCAGCTGGTCGCATGGCTGGAGTCCCCCGTCAACAAGAAGTACGCGCAGCTCGGCCCGGAGATGCAGAGCAATTTCACGCAGAAGTTGGTCGCCGATGCGCGCCCGCTGGTCGAGCCACGCCTGCAGGCTCTCGACGCCAAGCTGCGTGCCAGCCTCGGCGTGCCGGGGTTGGCACCGGCCGCTGCCGCCAGTGCGCCGACCAAGGCAGCGGCCCCGAAAAAGGCCGCGAGCAAGTGACGCGCCTGTGATGGCACGACCCGTGGTGCGTGCGAGAATTTGAACCACACCATGGCCGACCATCCGAGCTCCTCCATCGCCCCGGACCTGCTGGCGTTCCGCGCCCAGATCGACGGGCTCGACCGCGACCTGCTCGCGCTGCTGAACCGCCGTGCAGCACTCGCACAGCAGGTCGGCGAACTGAAGAAACGCGAGGGCTCGGTCGCATTCCGGCCCGAGCGCGAGGCCCAGGTCATCGACGGTCTGAAGGCCCTCAACCCGGGGCCGCTGCAGGCCGACAGCGTTGCGCCGATCTGGCGCGAGATTATGTCGGCGTGCCGCGCACTCGAGACACCCACGCGCGTCGCCTACCTCGGCCCGGCGGGCACGTTCAGCGAAGAGGCCGCACTCGGCTTCTTCGGATCGAGCATCGTCAAGGTGCCATGCGCCAACTTCGACGAAGTGCTGCACGCGACCAGCGCCGGCGCGGCAGATTTCGGCGTCGTGCCGGTCGAGAACTCGAGCGAAGGCGTGGTCACGCGATCGCTCGACCTGTTCTTGACGACGCCGCTGTTCATTATCGGCGAGACCAGCCTGTACTGCCGCCAGAACCTGCTGCGGCGCCAGAACTCGCTCGAGGCCGTCGTGGCCGTGTGCGCGCATCCGCAGGCGCTCGCGCAATGCCACGGCTGGCTGAGCAACCACCTGCCGAATGTTGAACGCCGGCCAGTGTCGAGCAACGCCGAGGGCGCGCGCCTCGCAAGTCTCGACCCCACGCTCGCCGGCATCGCTGGCGAACGTGCGGCGAGCGAGTTCGGTCTGCACATTGTCGCCCCGGCGATCCAGGACGACGCGCACAACCGTACCCGATTTGCGATCCTTGCGCACCCCCACCAGCACCCGCAGCCACGTGCCTCGGGCCACGACTGCACCAGCCTCGTCGTGTCGGTCACCAACCGGCCTGGCGCAGTTTATGACATGCTCACCCCATTGAAGCTGCATGGCGTGTCGATGACTCGCTTCGAATCGCGCCCGGCGCGCTCGGGCCAGTGGGAGTACTACTTCTACATCGACCTGCAAGGCCACCCCGATCAGCCGCATGTGGCGGCGGCGCTCAGCGAACTGCGCGGCGTATGCGCGTTCTTCAAACTGCTCGGCACGTACCCCATCGACGTGCACTGACCCGGATCTCAAGATTCCATGTTCAATCAACTCGGCGTGATCGGATGCGGCCTGATGGGCGGCTCGTTCGCGCTCGCCCTCAAGCGCGCCGGCCTGGTCAAGCGCGTGATCGGCTACAGCAAGTCGCCTTCGACGACCGAGAAAGCAAAGAAGCTAGGCGTGATCGACCAGGCAGCCGAGTCGGCACTGCTCGCGGTCTCGGGCTCCGACATCGTGTTGATCGCGGTCCCCGTCGCGGCGACTGAAGCCACCTTCAAGGCGATCCGCCACCTGATCGAACCCGGCGTGCTGATCATGGACGTGGGTTCGACCAAGCGCGATGTGGTCGACGCCGCGCGGCGCGTGCTGAAGGAAAACATCGCCTCGTTCGTGCCCGCGCACCCGATCGCTGGCAAGGAAGTCGCCGGTATCGCGAACGCCGACGCCGCGCTCTACAACGGCCGCCAGGTGATCCTGACGCCGCTGCCGCAGACCAACCCGGAACTGGTGCAAAAGGCCACCGACGTGTGGGCCGCGATCGGCGCGCAGGTGCTGCGCATGACGCCCGAGAATCACGACGGCGCGTTCGCTGCAGTGAGCCACCTGCCGCACATGCTCGCATTCGCGTACTTCAACTCGGTGGCGCGGCAACCCGCGGGGCGCGACTACCTCTCGCTGGCCGGCCCGGGCTTTCGCGACTTCACGCGAATCGCCGCGAGCGACGCGACGATGTGGCGCGACATCCTGATGTCGAATCGCGAAGAGGTGCTTAAGCAAAGCCTGCGTTTCCGGCACACGCTCGAGGCGATGGAGCACGCGCTGAAGTCGGGCAATGTCGAAGCGCTCGGAGACATGATCCGCGGCGCCTCCGAGGCGCGCGGCAGCTGGCAGATGAACG
>JANYBE010000086.1 GCA_025360945.1 Rhizobacter sp.
CACTCGTGCCGCTCGCGCGATGCGGTGTTGTCAAGCGAGAAAGCACGCAGTTCCCCGCGAATGAGTGCGATCGATTACGAATAGAATCCGCTTCCGCGCTTGACACTGCAAGAGGGCGCGGCTGTAATCATTCGGGCTGCCGCTTCGTCATTCGAGCAGCCAAAACACCCACCCGAATTCCTTGGGAGATACCTTTAGAGGGGGAGCACCCGTGAACAAATCCGAGTTGATCGAGCACATCGCCAAGCAGGCCGATATTTCAAAGGCCGCAGCTGCGCGTGCCCTTGAGGCTGTGATTGGCGGCGTGAAGTCCACGCTGAAGAAGAACAACACCGTGTCCCTCGTGGGCTTCGGAACCTTCAGCGTCGGCAAGCGCGCGGCACGCAGCGGGCGCAACCCGCGCACCGGCGCCACGATCAAGATCAAGGCCGCCAAGGTCCCGAAGTTCCGTCCGGGCAAAGCCCTCAAAGACGCGGTCAACTGAGCACGGCACAAAGATCAACCGGGTGCTTAGCTCAGTTGGTAGAGCGGCGCCCTTACAAGGCGTAGGTCGGGGGTTCGAACCCCTCAGCACCCACCACCCATGACTCTATCGACGGCCCGCTAGAATCGCGGCAGCCACTTCGACAAAGGCGAACCTTGGTTCGCCTTTGTCGCTTTCGTGAACACTGCAGCGAACCTCGATTTCGCGCACTACGTTTGTTTGGGTTCTCATGTTTGATTTTTTTCGCAAGCACACTTGGCTGCTGCAAGTCGTCCTGGCGTTCGTCGTGATCGCCTTCGTAGGGACCGGTGCGTACCAGCAGTACGGCAGCATGATGGCCGACGACAACGCGACTGTCGCCAAGATCGACGGCCGCAAGCTCACGCGCAGCGAATGGGAAGTCGCGCAGCGCGAGCAAATCGAGCGCGTCCGGCGCCAGATGCCGAACGTCGATCCGAAGATCTTCGACACACCGGACATGAAACGCCAGTCGCTTGACGCCTTGGTGCGCGAGCGCGTCACGCTGACCGCGGCAGAGAAGCTACACGTCGTCGTAACCGATGAGCGGCTGCAGCGTGAGTTGCTGAGCGTCCCGCAGTTCAAGCGTCCCGATGGCAGCTTCGACTTCGACGCCTACAAGGCACTCGTGGCGTCGCAAGGTATGACGCCGGCCATGTTCGAAACGCGCATGCGCCAGGATATGGCCTTGCGCCAGGTCCTGCAGGGCGTGAGCGGAACGGTGATCGCACCGCTCTCCACGACCTCAGCCGCGCTGGACGCGATGTTCCAGCAGCGCGAGGTGCAGGTGCAGCGCTTCGCGACCAAGGACGAGGCAGGCAAGGTCGCGCCGACCGACGCCGACATCGAGAAGTTCTATAAGGATCCAGCCAACGCACTGCAGTTCCAGGCCGCCGAGGCCGCGGACATCGAATATCTCGTGCTCGACCTGGCAACGCTGAAGAAGAGCATAACGGTGTCCGACAAGGACCTGCGCGACTACTACGCCGCCAACGAGAAACGTTACACCGTGCTCGAAGAGCGCCGCGCCAGTCACATCCTGGTGAAGGTTGATGCGAGTGCATCGGCGGCCGATCGCGCGAAGGCCAAGACCAAGGCCGAAGGCCTGCTCGCCGAAGTCAAGAAGAACCCGGCTTTGTTCGCCGATGTGGCGCGCAAGAATTCCGACGATCCGGGCTCGGCCGAGAAGGGCGGCGACCTAGACTTCTTCGGTCGCGGTGGCCTCGCCGCGAAACCGCTCGAAGATGCCGCCTTCGCTTTGAGGACCGACGAGATCGGGCCGCTCGTCGAGAGCGAGTTCGGCTATCACATCGTCAGGCTGACCGCGGTGCGTGGGGGCGACAAGCGCAGCTTCGAGTCGGCGCGCGCCGAGATCGAGGGCGAGGTGCAGACACAGCTTGCACAGAAGCGTTTCTCCGAGGCCGCCGTCGAGTTCACCAACACGGTCTACGAACAGCCCGACAGTCTCAAGCCCGCGGCCGACAAGCTCAAGCTCGAGCTGCTCCGCGCGCAAGGGATGCACCGCACGCCGGTGCCGGGCGCGGGCGGCGCGTTGGCGAATCCGAAGTTCCTCGAGGCCTTGTTCGGTACCGATGCGATTCGCAACAAGCGCAACACCGAAGCGGTCGAGATCGCACCGAACACGATGGTGTCGGGCCACATCGTCAAGTATGAGCCGGCGCATCAGCTGCCGCTCGCTGACGTGAAGGTCCGTGTGCACGATCGCCTGGTCACGGTACAGGCCGCAGCGTTTGCGCACAAGCTGGGCGAAGCGCGCCTGACTGAACTGCGCGCCGCACCCGACGCCGTGATGCCCGATGCGGCGGTCACCGTGTCGCGAGCGCAGCCGCGCGAGCTCGCCGGCCCACTGATAGACGCGGTGCTGAAGGCACCCGCCGCGAAGCTGCCGGCGTTCGTCGGCGTCGAACTTGGTGACCAGGGCTATGCGGTCGTGAAGATCGTCAAGGTGCTGGGCCGCGACCCGGTCGCGGCCGACGCGAAGGGCGCTCAATCGCAGTACGGGCAGGCCTGGGCTGATGCGGAGGCGCAGGCCTACTACGCCGCGCTGAAGACGCGCTTCAAGGTCGAGATCAGGCCGAATGTGCTGGCGGCCGTCGATGCGGCGGCGAGCAGTGCGAGCGGAAGCACGAAGTGAGTCCGCTATAATTCTCGTCTCTCAGCGGTGGCTGTAGCTCAGTTGGTAGAGTCCAGGATTGTGATTCCTGTTGTCGTGGGTTCGAGCCCCATCAGCCACCCCAAGATTCAGCGATGAAAACAGGCACCTCGGTGCCTGTTTTCGTTGGGGACGCTCGGTTCAGAGTTGCCAGCGCACCGTCAGATCGCGAATGATCACGCGGCAGCTGATCCCGTGCGGGCTGACTTCGCGCCACTCGACCTCGCCGCCGAGCTGCTTCACGCGCTTGCGCACACCGCCCAGGCCCAGGCCGTGCGACCAAGCGCGCGGGTTCCGGCCCACACCGTTGTCGGTAATGATGAGTTCGATGCGGTCGCTCTCCAGGCGAAAGTCGATGTCGAGCTGTTGGGCCCGCGAATGCGCGATTGCGTTGCTGACGAGTTCACGCAGGATGCGCGTCAGCGCCGACCAGTGCACCACGGTGAGCAGAATGTCCTCGTCGAAGACGAAGGTCCACCTGAGCTCAACGTGCGCCGCGGTGAGGCGGTGCGACAGGTCAGCCTTCCACTCCGCTGCGGCGTGCGACAGGCGATGGTTCGACGCCGCGAGGCCGCGCGTCAGCGTTTTCAGATCCTGCAGCGTGTGCCGCACGTAATCTTCCATCTCGGGCGACTGGGCCTTGTACATCAGCGTGAGCAGGCGCGCGCCGATGTCGTCGTGCAAGTCTTGCGCTAGCCGTAGGCGCTCTTCACGGCGGCCCTGCTCGACCGCCTTGTCGAAGTGCACGGCACGACGCAGCTGCTCGACGATGCGGTCTGTCAGGCGCGCGTCTTCGGCGGTGAACAGGCGCCGGCCGCGCTGCGCGAAACGGATCAGCACGGACTGCGGCGGTGCCATTTCGCCACCCAGGGCCGGCAGCGGCACCAGCATGCTCGAGCCGTCGCCGGCGATGCGGGTCTTGCGTGAATGCAGGTCGCCAACGTTGACCTCAAGCGGCTCGAACAGGTCGCCCAGCAGTTGTGACACCAGCGCCGGCGTTCGCTCCGGCCGCACCTCGACTTCGCGGGCAATGCGATAGAGCTGCTCGAACATGCGCTCGGTGGTCAGCATGCTGCTGCCCAGCAGCTGATTGAGGATCCACTGCCGCACTGTCGAATACACGCCGAGCGAGACGAACAGCGACAGCGTCAATGCAGCCAACTGGCCGAGCGAGAACACCGCGACGAACAGCAGGTACAACGAGATCGCCATCGTGCTGACGGCCGCCAGCAGCGCGAACTCGCGCATGAAGTTCTGCGACCTGGCGAGGAACGGCACCAGCAGCAGCACCGCGGCAAGGTAAACGTACCAGACCACCGCCGCCGTGTCGGCGATGTTGTGCGGCACACTGCGCAAACCGTCGGACGCGGCCAGCGCCAGCGTCATGACAGCCCAGGTCAGCGCGGTGAGCGCACCGAACTGGCGCAGCACGATCGCGAATGGGTGCGGCTCGATCTGGTATGACCAGCTCAGCAGGCCGATCGCGACCACGCCCATCGTCAGCACGGCGGCCTGCGTCCACCACCAGACGTGGGGCAGGCTGCCGACGGCGACGGCCGCAACGATGCCGAGTGCGGCGCCCCAGCCTGCGAGCGCGATCCAGCCGGAGCCGGGCAGGCGGCGCGGATGCAGGCAGGCGGCATTGACCATCGCCGCGGCGGTGAGCAGATCCAAGCCCACGTGCAGCGGCAGGCTCCATCGCGCAAGATGTGCCGGCCACCCGAACTCGAGCGCGATCTCCGTCCCGATCAACAGCAGGTTGCCCGACTGGCACCAGGCCATGATGGCGTAGACCAGGTTGCGCCCGCTTGGCTGCCTGAGGATCACGATGACCGCGAGCAGATACAGCGCCAGCGCCGCGACGCATAGCAACCACAACGCCAGCGGCAACGCCGCCAGCCCACGTGGCATGGGCTGCAGCTCGGCCTTGGAGCCGTCGGCGAAGAAGAGTCGAACCCGATCGGACGCGAGCGCCGCCGTCAGCTGCGCCTGCATCGCCTTTTGATGCGCGCGGTCGGCATCATTGATGACCCAGCGCGGCGAACGATGGAGTGCCATCGCGTCGGCGAGCGCGACCGCATCGTCGGCGCCCATGATGCCGGTCAGGGTCTGGCCGATGTGCGGTTGCAAGGCCGCCTCCGCGCTGGCGACGAGCTCGATCCGGCCCTGCGCGTCAGCACGCCAATGGGCGTCGATGTGGGTCGATACAGACAGCGCGCGGACGAGGCTGGCGATGGCCAGACAGCCGAGCAGCGTGAGCACCACCAGCAGCGCGAGCCGCCGGCCTTTCCAAGGCGTGACGCGCGGTGGCCCGTCAGTGCGTTCGCTCCAGCCCGCGTCGAGGACGGAGTCGGCGATGTGGCTGGGGATGCCGGTCCAGGTCGGCGAACTGCGCCCGCCGGGCCAGGTGTTGCTCAGCCCGGCAGCACGCGACGGATCAGTGCCTTCGTGGGCCACGGCACGTCTCGATCAGGCGCTGGCTCGACCCGAGCCTGTCAAACCAGGCCTTGCTTGCTCGCGAGCACGGCGGCTTCGGCGCGGCTCGACACGTTGAGCTTCTTGTAGATGGACTTGATGTGGTCGTTCACGGTGAACCACTTGATCCCCATCAGGCTCGCGATTTCTTTAATCGTGAAGCCCTTGCTGAGATAGGTCAGCACCTCGCTCTCGCGCGGCGTTAGGCGCTCGTGGTCGAGCGGCGCGCCACGTCCCATCGGCACCGGCCTGCTGCTCTGGAAGCCCGAGGCCAGCGGTGCCGGCTCGGAAATGCCACCCGCGCCGCCCGGCCCCTGTCGGAAATGCGTCAGCAGGCGGCGCGCGATCGCCGGCGACAGCGGCGGCTGACCGCGCACGATCTTCTGCAGCTCTTCGACCAGCACCTCGAAACGGTCCTCCTTGAGCAGGTAGCCGTCGGCGCCACATTGCAGCGCGGGAAACAGGTGGTCGTCGTCGGAGTACAGCGTCGTGACGATCTTGGTGGCCGGGTACTGGCCGAGTTCGGCCAGCAGCTCCATGCCATTGCCATCGGGCAATTCGAGATCGACGAGGATCAGCTTGAACGGATCGCCGGTCTGCGCGCTGTCGCGCAGCGGGCCGATCTGGCGGCGGGCGGTTTCGAGGTCGCCGGCTTCGGTGATCAGGAGCGCATCGCTGAAGCTCTCCTTCACCACGCGCGTCAGAAAACTGCGCGCGACCGGATTGTCCTCAACAATGAGTACCTTGACTGCCATGCTGCTGGCGCCTCTAGTTCTTGTGTGCCGTGCATGGTAGCGCAATCGCCCGGGCAATCGCCGTCGGTTCGTTACTCGTTCACCATGACCAACTTGCCGCGCACTTGGCGGCTACCCATGATGGCGAAGGCCTTGGGCAGATCGATCATCGGCAGGCGCTGATCGATCACCGGCTTGACCTTGCCTTCGGCGTACCACCTACTCAGCTCGGCCAGTGCAGCGGCATTGGCCTTGGGCTCGCGTCGCGCGAAGTCGCCCCAGAACACGCCGACAATCGATGCGCCCTTGAGCAGCGCCAGATTCCAGGGCAATGCCGGGATGCCGCCTTGGGCGAAGCCGACCACTAGATAGCGGCCGCGCCAACCGATCGAGCGGAACACGGGCTCGGCGACGTCGCCGCCGACCGGGTCGTAGACCACATCCGGGCCCTTACCGTCGGTGAGACGCTTGATCTCTTCGCGCAGGTTGGCAGTGCTGTAGTTGATCGTCGCATCGGCACCGAGCTGGGTGCACAGCGCGCACTTGGCGTCGCTCGATGCGGCCGCGTTCACGCGCGCGCCGACGGCCTTCGCGATCTGGATCGCCGCGGTCCCGACGCCGCCGGCCGCACCCAGCACCAGCACCGTCTCGCCGGCCTTCAGCGCGGCACGATCAAGCAGCGCGTGGTGCGTCGTCGCATAGGTCAGCACGAAGGCCGAAGCGTCGTCGAACGCGAAGCCCTGGGGCAGCGGCATCACCAGCGACGCCTTGGGCGTGGCATGCGTGGCAAACCCGCCAGTGCCGCCAAAGGCCGCGACGGCATCGCCGACCTTCACGTGATTCACCTCGGCGCCCACCGCCTCGATCACGCCGGCGAATTCCGAGCCAGGCACGAAGGGCAGCGGCGGCTTCATCTGGTATTTGTTCTGCACGATCAACAGATCGGGGAAGTTCAGGCTTGCCGCGCGGATCGCGACGCGCACTTCGTCGGCCTTCGGCTCGGGTGTTGGCAGTTCTTTCCATACCAGCTCGTCGACGCCAACGGGGTTCTCGCAAAGCCAAGCGTGCATGGTGCTTCTTTCGGGTTGGACTGCGCCGGATCATACGCAGCGCCGCCGTGGCATCGCGTCACCGATGTGACGCTCCGACACTGCTTCACACACCTGTCCATACAATCGATCGATGCGCATCCTGATCGCCAACGACGACGGTTATCTCGCCCCCGGACTGGCCGCACTGGTGAAGGCCTGTCAAGGCCTCGGCGAGCTCGACGTGGTGGCGCCCGAGCAGAACGCGAGCGGAACCTCAAACTCGCTGACACTGGGCCGGCCGCTAAGCGTGCACACCGCGAGCAATGGTTTCCTGTACATCAACGGCACGCCGTCCGATTGCGTGCATCTGGCGCTCACCGGAGTGCTGTCGCAGCGACCCGATCTGGTCGTCTCGGGCATCAACAACGGCGCCAATATGGGCGACGACACGCTGTACTCGGGCACCGTCGCAGCGGCGATGGAAGGCTTTCTCTTCGGCATTCCGGCGATCGCGTTTTCGCAGGTGCAAAAAGGCTGGGGCGATCTCGACGCCGCCGCACGCGTGGCGCGCAGCGTAATCGAGCAGGTGCTGCGCGCACCGCCAGCGCGCGTACCTTGGCTGCTCAACGTAAACATCCCCAATCGGCCAGACGCCGACACGCTGGCGCGCGTCGTAACGCGACTCGGTCGACGCCACGCGAGCGAACCGCTGATTCGCCAGACCAGCCCGCGCGGCGACACGCTGTACTGGATCGGCCCGGCCGGCGATGCGCGTGAGGCCGGCCCCGGCACCGACTTTCATGCCACTGCGAACGGCCAGATCTCGGTCACGCCGCTGCAGGTCGACCTCACCGACCACGCCACGCTGCCCGACTGGCGCGGGTGGCTGGCGCAAGGTGTGTCATGAGCGGAGACGCACGGCGCGCCTCCAAGTTTCCGCTGCGGCTGGACGAACTCGGCAAGCGAAATCCGACCGCGCCCGCCGCCAAGCGCGCTCAGAAGCCGACGTCTGTATCGCGCGGGCCCGTCCCGAAGTTGCATGCCACCGCCGTCGCCGCGCGTGCAATGCTGCGGCCGCAGCAGTTGGTGGAGCACGCGCACGTCGACGCGTCGCGCCGGGTTACGCCGTCGGGCCTTGGCCTCGACTCGGTCGAGATGCGACGGCGCATGTCTCAACGACTGACGCAGGCAGGAGTGGGCCACAAGGCGGTGCTGAACGCGATGGCCACCGTGCCGCGCCATCTGTTCGTCGATGCCGCGCTCGTCGCGCAGGCCTACGAAGACACGAGCCTGCCGATCGGCCATGGCCAGACGATCTCGAAGCCCTCGGTCGTCGCGCGCATGATCGAGTTGCTGATGGGTGGCGCGAACGCGCGACGCACGCTGAGCCTCGGCCAGACGCTGGAGATCGGCACGGGTTGCGGCTACCAGGCGGCGGTGCTGTCGCTGCTGGCGCGTCAAGTCATCAGCGTCGAGCGTCTGCGACCGCTGCATGATAGGGCCCGCGAGCTGCTCGCGTCGCTGCGCAGCGACAATCTCAGGCTGGTGTATGGTGACGGGATGCGCGGGCACCCGCCCAATGCGCCTTACGACAGCATCATCGCCGCCGCCGGCGGTGATGCCTTGCCCACCGAGTGGCTGGATCAGCTCGCGGTGGGCGGCAGGCTTGTGTCGCCGGTGCGTCAGGCCGGCAGCGAACGCCAACTGCTGATGGTGGTCGATCGAACCGAGCAGGGCTTCGAGCACAACGCTTGCGAGGCGGTGCACTTCGTCCCTCTAAAATCGGGCCTGGTCGCAGGATAAAAATGAACGCGAGAAACGCATGTTGATCGAATCGAAATGGGCCCGCGTGCTGGCACTCGCAGCGATGCTGCTGGCCGGCTGCACGAGCACGCCGCACCGCGCCCCGGTCGAAGACCGCGGCCCGGGCGCGAAGGTGTCGATCGCCGCCAGCGCAGCGGCCTCGGCACCGGTCGATGCGACCAAGCCCTTGCCGGGGGTAGAGAACGCCGGCAAGGTCGGCTACTACATGGTCAAGACCGGCGACACGCTGATTCGCATCGGTCTGGATAATGGCCAGAACTGGAAAGACCTGGTCAAGTGGAACAATCTCGAGAACCCAAACATCATCGAGGTCGGCCAGGTGCTGCGCGTGGTGCAGCCCGGCGTCGATCCGAACGGCGCATCGACCAAGCCGGTGACCACGGCACGCGTCGAGACCCGCCCCCTCGATGCCAAGCCCGGTGGGCCGGCCGCGAGCGGACCGGCGACGGCCGCCTCGGGCGCCTCGGTCGTGTCGACGGCGACTCCACCCGCTCCCGCGGCGTCGGTCGCTACAGCGGCGAGTCCGGCCCGCGAAGGCGATGACGATGTGCACTGGGGTTGGCCATCGGCCGGTGCGGTGATCGCGCCGTTCGACGACGCCAAGATCAAGGGCCTGGTGCTCGGCGGCAAGGCCGGTGACCCCGTGTTTGCTGCCGCCGATGGGCGCGTCGTCTACGCGGGCTCGGGGCTGCGCGGCTACGGCAACCTGATCATCCTGAAGCACAACAACACCTACCTCACGGCCTACGCGCACAACCAGGCCTTGCTGGTCAAGGAAGACCAGAGCGTGCGACGGGGCCAGAAGATCGCCGAGATGGGCTCGACCGACGCCGACAGCGTGAAACTGCACTTCGAGATTCGCAAGCTCGGCAAGCCGATCGACCCCGCGAAGCTGCTGCCGCCACGCTGAGTAAGCGTGCATCCGCCGGAAATGACCATGGCCAGAAAGCGCGCACCGCTGGATGGCCATGTGCCTGCCCCCATGCCGCTGATCAATGGAGCGGTCGCAGGAGGCGAGTCCGA
>JANYBE010000093.1 GCA_025360945.1 Rhizobacter sp.
GCGAGCCCGGCGTGCACGTGATGGCTGGCGACACCGACGGCATCGACGGCGTCGAGGACAACGCCGGCGCGATCGTCACGCCGAGCACGCTTGCGCGCGCGCAGGCCGCAGGCCTGAAGGCGCAGGACTTTCTCGACAACAACGATGCCTACAACTTCTTCAAGCCGCTCGGCGATCTGGTCGTGCCGGGCCCGACGTTCACGAACGTGAACGACTTTCGGGCCGTGCTGATCGTCTGATCGTCTGACCGGGCTCAGAACCCGAGATCGCTCAGGCTCGGGTGATCGTTGGGGCGCCGGCCTGGCGGCCAATGGAATTTGCGCTCGCTCTGCGCGATCGCGAGGTCGTTGATGCTGGCGTGTCGCACGGCCATGAAGCCGTGCTCGTCGAACTCCCAGTTCTCGTTGCCGTACGAGCGGAACCACTGGCCGCTCGCGTCGTGCCACTCGTAGGCGAAGCGCACCCCGATGCGATGACCGTCGTGAGCCCAGAGCTCCTTGATCAGCCGGTAGTCGAGCTCGCGCGCCCACTTGCGCTCGAGGAACGCGACGATCTGTGCGCGACCGACTGGAAACTCGCTGCGGTTGCGCCAGCGGCTGTCCGGCGTGTAAGCGAGCGACACGCGCACCGGATCGCGGCTGTTCCAGGCGTCTTCGGCTAACCGCACTTTGTGCACCGCGGTCTCGCGCGTGAATGGCGGCAGCGGCGGGCGCGCGGCTTCGGGGGTGTTGCTCATCTTGGGGGCTCCTGGCATGCGAACGCGGACGGTGCCCGATTCTCTGCTGCCTAAAATCGCGACCGACAGAAGACACCATTCCGATCGTAGGAACAGTGAAGTGAATCGCTTGCACCTGATCAAGGTCGTGGCCGTGGTCCACACCAATGGCTTCGCCGGCGCCGCGCGCAAGCTCGGGGTCTGGCCGCCGGCGGTCACGCGCGCGATCACCGAACTCGAAACGAGTCTGGGCGTGCGGCTGCTCACGCGCACGACGCGCATCGTGAGCGTCACCGAGCTGGTGCGCGCTACGTCGAGGATTGCCGGCGCATCCTGGGCGAACTCGCCAAGGCCGACGAGTCGGTGGTCGGCCTGCACGG
Organism: Rhizobacter sp.; assembly: GCA_025360945.1. Classification (GTDB taxonomy): domain Bacteria; phylum Pseudomonadota; class Gammaproteobacteria; order Burkholderiales; family Burkholderiaceae_C; genus LMDS01. Next base: position 1,096 of record JANYBE010000093.1, read on the forward strand.
CGCGCCGCGCGGGCGGCTCACGCTGACCGCGCCGGCGCTGTTCGCCACCCGTGTCGTCACACCCATCATCACCGAGTATCTGCAGCGCTACCCCAGCGCTACCCCAGCGCTACCCCGAGGTCAGCGCGTCGTGGACGCCTCGCGCAAGGCGCGCGAGTTTCTGGATCTGGCGATCCAGCGGCTGCGTGCGCATTCCGCACTCAGTTGAGCGCGGCGTTCGTAAGGAAGTCCGGCCCGCACCGACATGAACATGGCAACATCCCCATCATGACACCTCGCCCGCAAAGCGCTCGCATGTTCGAGCGGATTTTTCGTCGCCTCGCGGGTGCGGCACTGGCGACGGCGGCCCTGCTGATGCTGGGCGCATGCGGGACGCTGCCGAAGATCGACCGCACGGCCAACGCCAGCGAGGCGATCCCGCTCAGCACGAAGACGACGCTGGGGCACATCGCGCAAAGTTCGCAGCCCAATCCCGATGTTTCGGGCTTTCGGCTCATGCCACTGGGCCTGTTCTCGCTCGACACGCGGGTGCAGCTCGCGCGCCGCGCCGAGGTCTCGCTCGACGTCCAGTACTACCACTTCGAAAACGACGAGACCGGCCGCTGGCTGCTGCGCGCGCTGCGCGATGCGGCCGAGCGTGGCGTGCGGGTTCGCGTGCTGATCGACGATCTGTACACCGGCGGCCAGGACTCGCTGTGGCTCGCGTTCGCGGCCCACAAGAACGTGCAGGTACGCCTGTTCAACCCGTTTTGCTGCGCGCGCGACCAAGGGCAGGGCGGGCGCTTCGTCGCCTCGGCAAACGAGTGGTCGCGCGTCAATCACCGCATGCACAACAAGCTGTTCATCGCGGATGGGGCGATGGCCGTGATCGGCGGGCGCAACGTGGCGAACGAGTACTACCTTCGCAGCATGTCGGAGAACTTTGTCGACGTCGACGCCTTCACCTCCGGCTGGATCATCCCGCCGCTGCAAAACCTGTTCGACCGCTACTGGAACAGCGACCCGGTCTACCCTCTCGAGGTGGTCGCGAAGACGCACAGGACACCGGAGCAGTTGAGGGCGCTGTTCGAAGACTGGACCGGCCCGGTCAAGACGACGCCGCCGGCCGAGCTGCCGCCGAACGACATCCTCGGCTATGGCCCCGTGGCTGACGACCTCGACCTTGGCCGGCTCGGCCTGATCTGGGGCGAGGCCTACGTGTTCGCCGACCACCCGGACAAGCCCTTCGACAGCGACGTAGGCAGCGATCTGCTCGAGACCAGCGTCACCTACAACGTGTTCGAGGCGATCCGCGGCGCGAAGGAAGAAGTGGT